>JBEAUN010000065.1:0-6210 GCA_041161415.1 Pseudomonadota bacterium
ATCCATTCCGGGTAAAGCCCTCTGGATATCCCAATTTTTTGAAAAATTCCCTATTATCAATGGGCATGCCAACCATGACATTGGCATTCCATAAGGGAGACGCTTGATGCGAAATAACCAGCCGGTGACCCAGCGCGAGTATGAATTTCCCGATGGTGTCACGCTCATGTCGGTGACCGACACCACCAGCCGCATCACCTATGCCAATGAAGCCTTCATCGAAACCAGCGGTTTTGACCGCGAGGAGCTGATCGGCCAGCCCCACAACCTCGTGCGCCACCCGGATATGCCGCCTGAGGCCTTTGCCGATATGTGGGCCACGCTCAAAGCCGGCCAATCGTGGACTGCGCTGGTAAAAAACCGTCGCAAGAACGGCGACCACTACTGGGTTCGCGCCAATGCCACGCCAATCGAGCGCGATGGCCAGCTGTGCGGTTATATCTCGGTGCGCACCAAGCCGACCCGCGATGAAATCAATCAAGCAGAGGCGCTCTATCAGCGCTTCCGCGAAGGGCGCGCCCAGGGGCTCGCCTTTCACAAAGGCATCATCGTGCGCACTGGCTCGCTGTCGCCGTTGTCGCTTTTTTCAACGCTCAGCACCCGAGGAAGGATTCGGCTGGGCTGCTTTGCACCCGCCCTGGCGGGATGGCTCACACTGTGGCTCGCGGGCATGAGCGGCGGTGCGCTGATCGGCGCGACCGCTGCGCTCCTTGCCGCCGCACTCATCGCCTGCATTTTCCTGGAAGCCCAGATTGCCGCGCCGCTGGATGAAATTTTCAAGCGGGCGCAAACCATGGCCAATAGCTTCACGCCGCACAATGTGCATCTGAATCGCGTCGATGCCATAGGCTTATTGATGCGGGTGATCAATCAATCAGTGCTCAATCTGCGTGTGCCGATCAATGACTTGGCAGGCCGCGCCCGCATCCTCGAGCGCAATAGCCGCGAAATTTCGCAAGCCAGCAGCGATCTGGCAGGCCGCACCGAGGCGCAGGCCAGTGCGCTGGAAGAAACCGCCGCCAGCATGGAGCAGCTCGGCGCCACCGTGAAACAAAACGCCGACAATGCCCGCCAAGCCAGCCAGCTCGCGCATTCGGCCACCGGTGTGGCCGCCAAGGGTGGCGAGGTGGTGGGCCAGGTGGTGGGCACCATGAAAGACATTAGCGAAGCCAGCCAGCGCATTGCCGACATCATTTCGATCATCGATGGCATCGCCTTCCAGACCAATATTCTGGCGCTCAATGCCGCGGTGGAAGCGGCCCGCGCCGGCGAGCAGGGCCGTGGCTTTGCGGTGGTGGCGAGTGAAGTGCGCACCCTCGCCGGGCGTAGCTCCGAGGCGGCGAAGGAAATCAAGACGCTCATCACCGCCAGCGTGGAGCAAGTTAATCAGGGCAGCGCGCTGGTGGATGAAGCCGGCGCCACCATGGTCAAGATTGTCGACAGCATCGACCGCGTGGCAAAGCTGATGGCAGAAATCAGCGCCGCCAGCGCCGAACAAAGCGCGGGCGTCTCGCAGGTGGGCGATGCCATTTTGCAGATGGACCAGGGAACGCAGCAAAACGCCTCGATGGTGGAAGAAATGAGCTCCGCCGCCGCGGCGCTGCGCGATCAGGCTCAGGAGCTGATGCAGACGGTGGGGGCTTTCAAGCTGGGATAACCGAGCGCGGCGCGCGGGGAACCGCACGGCATGCTCCGTTACCCAGAGCTGAATTTTGCATCCTGCCGCCGTGACCTTGCTACACTCGCGCGCTTTTTTGGTGGGTAGCACGCCTGCGACCCTACCAACTTGCATCGTCGATCAGTCTCTATGCCCACGCCGCTCCACCATCAGCCCGCCAGTTTTTTCAGCCAACCCCAGTCGTACCCACCTGAACAGCCCGCCGCTGCGGCGCCAGCAGCTCGGCCCGTGTATCTCACTCCGGGCGATGCGGGGCATATGGCTGCCCACTCGAACGAGGTGGATCCCTGCGAACGATTGACAGGGGTTCTCAACACCTACCACCTCTTGCTCCAATCGAACCAGCCCGCCACAGTGGGCGCCAACCAGCCCGCACTGTTCCGTCTCTCGCATACGCTGGGGGTTGCCCTCAACGAGATCGGGGTGCGCCTGACCCAGCCGATGTGCCCCGCCGCGCTTGAACATATTGCCAACACGCTGGACCAAGTCTGGCTTGGTTTGGTTAACACGCCCCTTCTCGACCAGCCTTTCCATGCGCAAATCATCCAACTGATTCACAACGCAGAAATCGCCCGACGCTCGACGCAACAGGCAGCCTCGCAGCGAACCGAATGCTTGAGCGCCCGATTGGTAAATCGTATTCAGGTGCGACAGAACCCCGCGACGACTTTTTATGTCAAGCGCATAAAGCAACTCGAAATGCATCCCGGGACATCTTTTGCAGTGACCAATTCGATCACACACGGCACCTTTGGCAAGCTCCGATTGGGCATGATCGAGCCGGGTGTGCTGGTAGCCGTCAAGGAGCTTCGACTAAGGGCAAAAACAATGCGGGCGAAAACAACCGCGGTCACCCCGTCAGATCTCCTTGAGCAAGAGATCACAGCGATGCGATTCGCTGGCTCACGGCTGACCCCGATGCAGAAAATTGATTACAAGGATAAGGCATTCCTGCTGATGCCCCCCATGCTGGGCGATATGGCGCACATCGCAACGTGTATTCGCAGAGTCGCCACCAACCCCGTCGCAGCTAACGCGGCGATTATTGCCGTGGGCAGAAGTATGCTGCTGCAGATCGCCTGCCAGCTTACAAAGCTGCATCAGCAGGGTTTGGTCCATTGCGACCTCAAGCCGAACAATATGCTGTTTGGCGCTGACGGCTGCATTGAGCTTTCAGATTTCGGGTCCGTTAAACAGACTGGGTCCCACCAATCGACCGACGGCACCTATTTTTTCATGCCCCCCGAAGACACGCCGCGAAAACCCATCCAGATCAACCCCTCAATCGATATTTTCAGCCTCGGGATGTCATTCCTGGATTTTCTGCAATCGGAACGCACCTCGGACCATTACAATCGTACCGGCTTTGGCCGAATGATGGGTTTGACAACCGCCAGCGTCATTGACCCGTACGTGGCCCACTATGTGATTCGCCACATGCTCAATCCCTACCCTGCGCAACGCCCGAGTGCGGCGCAAGTAGCCTTATTTATCAAAGGCTGCACTGAATACAATTTGAGCCCGGCATCCTGCTCCCGAATCGCGCATGGATTTCTCGGGCAGATTATGCAGGATCACTATGAAACGAGCGCACGCTTGATGCAAACCCTTCGCGCGGCGCTGCCCCCCAATCCGCCCGCTCAGCCTGCGCAGCCAGCAACCACCAGCGGCACGCGATCATTGGCAGCGGCCTCCACAGATGTGACCTCCTTCATGTGTCACGAGACGCTCTCCCACTCCTATCCGCCATCAGACTTTGAGCCGTCGCCCACTCTTATCTACATGCCCGGCCTTGTCACAAAATCGCCCACCATTTTCATGACCAAGGAAAATCAAGATACACTCGGCAAATGATCAAAAGCGCATTTGCCGCAGGCGCCCTCTGCGGGCTCATGCTGTCGGCATGTGGCACGCAAAGTGGCTTCACCACCGCCACCCGGACAAGCCCGGCGCCCATCGTTCGCCTGCCGGCTGCCGCCGCAAGCGATGTGGTGTTGCATGCGCTGGGGCTCATTGATGTGGGCTATGTCTTCGGCGGCCGCAACCCCGAGGCCGGGGTGGATTGCAGCGGGCTGGTGACACTGGTGTATGAGGGCGCCACCGGCTTGAAGCTGCCCCACAATGCTGCACGCATTGCGCAACTTTCTCGGCCTGTTGAAAAAGAGGCGCTGCGGCCTGGCGATCTGGTGTTCTTCAACACCCAAAACGCCCCCTTCTCCCATGTCGGCGTGTATATCGGCGATCAGCGTTTCATTCATGCGCCGCGCAGCAATAGCGCGGTGAGAATCGACAGCCTTAATAGCCGCTATTTCGCACAACGCTTCGAGGGCGGGCGCACTTTATTTGAGGACTGAAGACCCCGACTCGCCGCTCGCCCCGCGCTTTTGCGGTCCATGCACCAACTTTCTCTCAACGTCAATCCTCGCTTTCCACCGTCGGTGAAACACAGGATTTTCTTGACACGACTTTTATCAACTTGTTATAAATCTCACGGCTGTACCGCAGTGCAGCATACGTTAAATGACATAGTCATAAAGTGCAGGTTGTTGGAGTCACCACCCGCCGCACGCAAAGTTATCAAATCAACAGGGGGCTTCCTTGAATAAGACCGAACTGATCGAGCAGATCGCCAAACATGCCGATATTTCCAAAGCTGCTGCCGGCCGTGCGCTCGATGCCACGCTGAACGCTGTGAAGACCTCGCTGAAAAAAGGCGGCATGGTTACGCTGGTGGGCTTCGGCACTTTTTATGTCAGCAAGCGGGCTGCGCGCGCCGGGCGTAATCCTCGCACCGGCGACACCATCAAGATCAAGAGCGCCAAGGTGCCGAAGTTCCGCGCTGGCAAGGGCCTCAAGGACGCGCTGAACTAATCGATCCCGGTCTTTGGGCCGGATCGTTTAAGCAAAACGCCGCGGGATTCCGCGGCGTTTTGTTTTTCTGGGGCCTGCGCGGTGTCAGCGCCGCACAGGTGTATCCGCTGCGCTTAAACCGCCTCATCAGGCGGCGCCGCAAACACGGCTCTGACCCGCGCCAAATCCTCTGGCGTATCCACCCCCGGTGGCGGCGCGCCTTCGCACACCGACACCGCAATCCCAAAGCCATGATGCAAGGCGCGTAGTTGCTCCAGGGCTTCGAATTGCTCAATTGATGCCGGCGGGAGATCAGCATAGCGGCGCAAAAACGCCACACGGTAGCCATAAATGCCCACATGCCGCAGAGCAGGCAAGCCAGTGGGCAAACTATCGCGGCTGCGCGCAAAGGCATCGCGAGCATAGGGAATCGGCGCGCGAGAAAAATACAGCGCACGGCCGTTTGATCCCACCACGACCTTCACCACATTCGAATTGAAAAAATCCTCTACTGCGACAATCGGGTGCGCGGCGGTGGAGATCGCAGCGTGTGGATCCTGCTTCAACGCCGTGGCGACGGATTCGATGAGGGATGCCTCGATGAGCGGCTCATCGCCTTGCACATTCACCACGATCTCATCGTCGCCCCAGCCCATGTGGGCGGCCACTTCGGCAAGCCTGTCGGTGCCGCTGGCATGGTCTGCCCGCGTCATCACCGCGACCACGCCGTGGGCTTGGCAGGCCTCCATCACACGCGGGTGATCGGTGGCCACGATCACATCTTGCGCTGCACTTTTGGCCGCGGCCTGTGCCACCCGCACCACCATCGGCACACCGCAGATATCCGCGAGCGGCTTTTCCGGCAAGCGCGTCGAGGCCAGCCGGGCGGGAATCACCACCTTAAAAGCACGATCAGGCATCTTTCCCCGCTGCCTCATCTTCGCTGATTTCTCGCGCTTCGCTTTCCAGCATCATCGGGATGCCCTCTTTCACCGGGAAGGCAAGCCGACAGGGCTTGCATCGCAATTCTTGTTGCGGCTTTCGATAGTCAAGCGGGCCTTTGCAAAGGGGGCACACCAAAACATCAAGCAGTCTTGCGTCCATTGATCAACTCCAGAATCCGTGGCATCAAATCAGGCGACAAGTGCGCCTCCACCCGCAGCACCCACATCGTGTAGCGGGCAAATCCGACGCATTTTACCGCGTCCTTTTCTGTCATCACCACGATGGGCTCGGGCTCTTGCGCGGTGTTTTTCAAAAAAGAAAAATCCGCTGCGCAAAAATCATGGTGATCAGCAAAGGCGTGTTCGATGATCACCAACCCCAAACCGCGCAAATGCGCGAAAAATCGCGGCGGGTAGCCAATGCCGGCCACCGCATGCACAGGGCCTTTGAACTCGTGCGCATCGCGCTCGATGTGCGGGTCGGCGAGGTTGTAAAAGCGCGCGCCTTCTAGCGTCATCTCATAACGCGGCACATGATTCGGCGCAGGCACCGCCGCAGCACCATTCATCACCAGCGCATCGACTCGCGCCAGCCGCCCAAGCGGCTCGCGCAGCGGCCCGGCGGGCATCATCCAGCCGTTGCCCACGCCGCGTGAATCCATCACTGCGATTTCGACATCCCGGGCAAGCGCGAGGTGCTGCAACCCATCATCGGCCACCAGCACATTCACCTCCGGG
>JBEAUN010000073.1:0-7398 GCA_041161415.1 Pseudomonadota bacterium
TCAGCGCTGGCCTTTTTGATGCGCGCCACCGAGCATCATCCGCTGAATCCTCAGGGGCATTTTGCCCTGGCCACGACCTTGCAGGCGATGGGGCTTCATGAGCAAGCCCTGATCTATTTCGACAAAGCCATCGATCTCAAACCGGATTACATGGAGGCCTACAACAACAAGGCCACCTTGCTGCACAGCATGAACCGCCAGGGCGATGCGCTGATCAGCGCGGAAGCCGCTTTGCGTGCTTGCCCGGGTGATGAAAAGTCGCTCAACAACAAAGGCTACCTCCTCACCGAATACAAGCAATACGCGGCGGCCGCGGGGATTTTCAAACAACTCCTCGAGATCAACCCCGACCATGACTATGTCTTGGGCCTCCATGCCTATGCCCGGCTGCATGCCTGCGACTGGTCTGATTTCGAGGCCAATCGCACCCGCATCATCGAAGGGGTCAGGCAGGGCAAACGGGTGTGCAACCCGATGGCTTTCATGGCGATTTCTGATGATGCAAAAAACGCCCGTCGCTGTGCCGAGATCTTTAGCCAGCACCGCTTTCCAAAAGCACCGCAGGCGCTTTGGCGGGGCGAAACTTACCTGCATCGCAGAAAGCGTGTCGCCTTCATTTCTGCGGATTTTCGCGAACACCCGGTGGGGTATCTGCTCATCGGGTTGATTGAAAATCTCTCCAAGAGCCACTTTGAGACGGTGGGCATTTCACTGGGTATTCGCGATGGCAGCTCGCTTTACAGGCGCTATCGCAATGCCTTCGATCATTATCTCGATTGCGCCGACAAGCCCTCTGCTGAGATCGCGCGGCTGATGCGTGCCATGGAGATCGATATCGCGATTGATTTATCCGGCTACACCGCGGGGGCGCGGCTGGATATCCTCTCCTGGCGCGCGGCGCCGGTGCAAATGACGTATCTCGGATTCCCCGGCACGCTGGGGACGGATTACGTGGATTACCTGATCGGTGATCGCATCAGCATTCCTGACAGCGCCCAGCCGCACTACGCCGAGAAGGTGCTGCACCTGCCCCACTGCTATCTGCCCCGCGACACAGGCATTCAACCCGCTGCCAACGCGCCACCCAAAAGTGAATTCGGCTTGCCGGAAAAGGGCACCGTGTTTTGCAGCTTCAACCACGACTACAAGATCGCCCCGACGATTTTTTCGGCCTGGATGGATTTGCTGCGTTCCGCGCCGGGAAGCGTTTTGTGGCTGATGAAGCTCAATGACGATGCACGCGCCAACCTTGCCAAGGCAGCCGATGCGCATGGCATCGATCCGTCGCGACTGGTCTTTGCCACGCGGGTGCCCAGCATCGAGGACCATCTTGCCCGTTATCGTCACGCCGATGTGTGTCTGGACACCTTCCCCTACAACGGCCACACCACCACCAGTGATGCGCTTTTGGCCGGGGTGCCTGTGGTCACGCTGACGGGCAACAACTTCGCCAGCCGTGTGGCAAGCAGCTTATTGCATGACGCAGGCGTCTCGCAGTGGTGTTGCCAGGACATCTCCCGCTACATCGAGCTGGCCCAAACCATCGCCCTCGGGGATCCGCATGCTGCCAAGCGCGAATTACAAGAACGCTGCGCGGATCGCTGGCCCATTAGTGAGAAACAGCAGGCGCTCGCCTTTGGCGAGATTTTGATGCAAAGCCGCAGCATCTGAGAGGCTTCATTTTGCAGGGGCCGCACGCCCCTGCTTAGGGTGAGGACGCTATGCACGAAAACTGGAGCGGTGCGGATGTGATTCGCCGCGAGGCAGATGCCCTGGCGAACCTGGCCGCATGCCTGGATGAAAGCTTCGATGCCGCCGTGTCGCTGATCGCGCAGCACACCGGGCGGGTGATTGTCACCGGCATCGGCAAATCTGGTTTGGTGGGGCGGAAAATTTCTGCCACGCTCGCCTCGACCGGCACGCCGTCATTGTTCCTGCATCCTGCCGAAGCGAGCCATGGCGACTTGGGGATGTTAAGCCCGGGCGATCTGGTGTTGATGATTTCGAAATCAGGCGAATCAGCGGAGCTCGCAGACATCATCGAATACTGCAGACGACATGCCATCCGCATCATCGCCGTCACAGGCGAGCAAGGCAGCACATTGGGGCGGGCTGCACATATTGTCCTGCGCCTGCCCAAGACGGCAGAGGCCTGCCCGATGAATCTGGTGCCGACCACCTCCACCACCATGACGCTCGCCTTGGGTGATGCGCTGGCGATATGTTGCCTGCAGAGTCGGCAATTCCACAGCGCTCATTTTCGCGACCTGCATCCGGGCGGCAAGCTGGGGCAAAAGCTTTTGCGCGTGCGCGATCTCATGCACACCGGAGAGGCGATGCCGCTGATCGGCGAGACAGAAACAGCAAGCGCCGCGATTTTGGAGATGACACGCGGGTGCTTCGGCTGTGTCGGGGTGACCGCCCAAAACGGCGCGCTGAGCGGCATTTTTACCGACGGCGACCTGCGGCGCAATTTCACAGCCGCCATACTCGAACGGCCGATCGAATCGCTGATGACGCGCTCACCACACAGAGTCGCGCCTGACGATTTTGCTGCGGATGTAGCGCATCTTTTTTCCAGCCGGCGCATCCCTTCGGTATTCGTGGTCGAGCATGACATTCCGGTAGGGATCATTCACATCCACGACTTGATGAGAAGAGGGCTGATATGAAGAACACCCCGCCTTGCATCATCGTTCAGGCTGGCGGGCGCGGCAGCCGGCTGCGTCATCACACTTGGAACAAACCGAAATGCCTGGTTTCGGTTCGCGGCAAACCCTTGCTCTACCAACTCTTCAGCCGCTTTGCCGGCGGCGATTTCAAGGTGATCGGGGATTATGCCTTCGACCAGCTGACGCGCTTCATCGAGGTCAATCCGCCGGAAGCCCAGGTCGAATTGATCAAAGCGCAGACACATGGCACCGCCTCGGGCATCCGGGAAGCACTGGCGCGGGTGCCTGATGACGCCAGCATCATTTTGGTGTGGAGCGATCTGATCATCGGGGAATTGCCCGACTGGCCAGAGGGCGATCTGCCCGTGGTGTGCACCACCTCTGCCTTTACCTGCCGCTGGGTCGTAGGCGAAGACGGCAGATTGGTGGAGTCACCCGCCGCTCGCAACGGCATCCCGGGGCTGTTTTATTTCCCGGACAAGCAGGCACTGGCCGGGGTGCCCGAGGGCGGAGAATTCGTCAAATGGTTTGCCGCCAACATCCTGGCCTTTCGCACGCTGGACTGCCCCAACCTGAGCGAGCTGGGCGATTTCGCCACGCTCGAACGTGAAAATGATGCCGCGGGCTTTTCACGATTTTTCAACCGGGTCGAGATCGCCGAAGATCATGTCACCAAAAGCGCGATCGACCCCGATTATGCACACCTCATCGAACGCGAACAGGTTTGGTATGCCGAAGCCAGGCGACTGGGTTTTCGGCGAATCCCTGCGATCCGGTCACACACGCCTTTTGTGATGGACCGCATTCCCGGCGAACATCTTTACAAGATTCATGACTTAAGCCTGCGGGAACAGCGCGCGGTGATGGCCGATTATCTGGATGCACTCACCGCCTTGCATGACAAGGAGGAAGCGCCCGCCAAAGCCGAGGATGTGATCGATGTCTATCTCACCAAGACGCTGAACAGGGTCAATAGCGTCGCCCCGATCATCCCGGGCTTCGAGCGGGATTCGGTCACCATCAACGGGAAAAAATGCCGTAATGTTTTCTCGGAAAAGCATCAGTCAATTCTGCAGCAAATGATGCCAAGGCTGATGCCATCGGCATTTCGTCCAATACATGGCGACCCGACATTTTCCAACACCCTGGTCGATGACAAGCTGCGCACATGGTTCATCGATCCTCGTGGCTATTTTTCCAAGCCAGGCATCATGGGTGACCCTTGGTACGATTTTGCCAAGGTGTATTACTCGGCAGTCGGCGGATACGATGCATTCAACCGACGCAAATTCAAATTGCATGTCGATCTGGAAACCGTCGAGGTGCTGTATGAAGAGCCCCGCTACGCCGCAACGGCAATCGATATTTTTTCGCATGATTTCGGCAGTGAAATGGCGCGTATCGAGGTGCTACACGGGCTGATCTGGCTGGCGCTGTCTGGCTATGTGCGGGATGACATTGATTCCGTGATCGGGGCCTTCTACCTCGGTTTGTATTGGCTTGAAGTGGGGAGCGCCAAACTGTGAGCCTCACCATGAGCACCCTCCCCCACACCTGGCTGATTGATCTTGATGGCACTGTGCTTGCACACAATGGCCATCTCAATGGCGGTGACAGCGTATTGCCGGGGGTGCTCGAATTCTGGACAAAGATTCCGGAGCAGGATGTGATCATCCTGTTAAGCGCTCGGCATGAACGCTATCGGGAACACACGCTTGCCTTCCTGTCTGCCCAGGGCTTGCGGTTTGATGGCGCGCTCTTTGGCTTACCCACAGGCGAGCGCATCCTGATCAACGATCGCAAGAACTCCGGTCTGCCCACTGCACTCGCTGTCAATCTTGCGCGGGATGCTGGGCCAGGTGAGATTCACTTCAAGATGGATGGATCGCTATGAGCCAAGGGCTGGCAGTGGGCGTCACACAGTTTGTGCATTACGGTGCCTTTGAAGAACTGGTGCTCAACACCGGCGGTTTATATCTGATGTTCGGCTTTGGCACGGGCGACACCTTCAATGCGATGATCCATCTGCGCCGTGCGCCACCGCAAGGCGACTATGAATTCATCATCAAAGCGCCTCAAGAAAACCTGGTGCGCTTTCTGTTGGGCAGCTTTGAACATCCGCCCGCACGGGTGCATGTCATTCCGTACTGGAAGCACGATTTCTCGCAGCAAATCGTGATGCGCTTTCCGTCTCTGCCCTTTGCACGCGGTGTGGCCGCGCAAGCTGCGGGCAGTGGCCTGATTGATTTCTGGCAGCACCCCTTCAATTACCAAAAACTGATTCCGCTGGAAGAGCGCGACATCGCCAGCCTGACAGATTACTTCCGCAGCCAACCACCCGAGCGCATCCTGCCGGCTGGATCGGTCGTGCTGTTTCCGACCGCCGGGACGAATTTTTCGGAATACATACCAGACTGGCCGCATATTGCCGCCAGCCTGAAAGCACGCGGCTTCCAGGTTTTCGCTAATCAAAGCGGCGTGGCCGATTATGGCAGCGAGCATATCGAAGGCGCCGAGCCCATCAACTTGCCGCATGACGAATTGATTCGCCTCTTTTACGCCGGCCAGCCGATTCATGTGGTGGCGGTGCGCAGCGGGGTGCTGGATATCCTGCGTTTCTCCGCGCAAAAAATGCTGGTCTTTTATCAGCCTGCCCTCAAGGGTATTTTCGAGACCTGCCGCTTTGGCTTACTCAAACACAATCTCGATCTGATCGAGCTCATCTGCATGAACCATCTCAAACAGCATCAGGATGCCATGATCGATTTTTATATCGACCACTTTATCGGCTCATCACTGGACGGCGCTGTGCGTTAGCCACACCAAAAAAGACATGCAAGCGACCACGGCCATGACCCAAACCGACATCCTCATCACCGGACGCGTCCGCCACCCGCAGATTTTCCTCACGGTGATCGAGATGGCGCTCCAACTGCGCAGCCAAGGTGTCGCAAGGCGCGTGATTTTTTCCGGCTGGGGTGAGGATTTCGAGCAATTCCCAAGCCTCGCTGATCACTTGGCGCAACATGATGTGCTGGCGATCAACAACGGCCCCTCGCTGAAATTGCGCTCGGTGGGCAACTACTGGGATCAAATCAAAACGCTCGAGACGGGATTGGAGTGCATCGAAGATGGGGTGCATGTATTCAAGACGCGCACCGATATGCTGTTTGCAAACGCCGGCGACACCCTGGCTCAGATTATCGCCGACAATATCGCCATTCCCTGCGGCGTCGAGGGCTTTCGCCACCGCATCTGGATTCCCTCCTTCGTCGCACTGCAGCCCTTTTTCATGGCTGACCAGTGCTTCTTCGGCCTCGCTGAAGACTTACGTCAGTTGATCAATTACGACGCCTCGATCGAAGCGCGGGGCATTGATATTCCGCTGTTCCCGGGCAGCGCCACCCACCCGGCCGCCGCCTCCGCAGAGATTCGTTTATGGATCACGCCATTTCTCGCTCGCTACCCGCAACTGCGGGAATATCTCAACGTATTCCCGTTTTCAATGAATGGCCATCCCCATTACCCGGCTATTCAGCAATTCCAGCTGCAATCGAGTTTTTATCAGGAATACCTGGCGATCTATTGGCAATTGCTGGCTCGGATTTTCCGCGTTTCCCCGGGGCATTTTGTTATCGCCCAAGGCCTGGATGATGAAGGCCGCGTGATTGTGCGTGCGCGGTCGCATGACAATCCCTTGCCAGATTTCATCGACGGCGCTTTCACCTTGAAGACGCCCTTCCCCGTTTCCTGTTCTTGCGACCAAGGGCTGCACCGTTTCCTGGCAAGCGGCCTGCAAGCACCGTATTTCGCCGAGTTCTCATCTGCGGCTTCCCGCGTGCTGGATTATCGCCAGACACCCGAGCGTCGCGACGGGTTTCGGTCTTATCTGAACGCGCTTTCCGAAGTCGCCGCACCTTCCACTCCACGAGGATGATGTCATGACCCGAACGCTCGACTTAGGCTGTGGCCCCAACCCCAAGAACCCCTTCAATGCGGATGAAGTTTTTGGCGTGGATATACGAGACGATCTGGGGCCGCGCATCCGCAAAGCGGATCTGGCGATCGAGCCGATTCCGTTTGAAGATAACTATTTCGACTATGTCACCGCACATGATTTTCTCGAGCACATCCCGCGCATCGCCTACGTCCCGCATCGGCGAAATTGCTTCGTCGAGGTGATGAACGAGGTGTATCGCGTGGTGAAGACTGATGGCTTGTTCATGTCATTCACGCCCGCTTATCCCAAGGAAGAAGCCTTCCGCGACCCCACCCATGTCAACATCATTACCGAGCAGACCTTTTCGCTTTACTTCGACGCACAGTATCGATGGGCAACGATGTATGGCTTCAAAGGCGCGTTTTTGATCGCCATGCAAGAGTGGCGGGGCCCCCACCTTCTGACCGTGATGAAAAAAGTAGCGCTTTGAGCACGCCATGAGCACCGCCAAAGACCTGGGCCAACAGTCGAATTCCAAGGAGTCAGTGACGCTCGTCAATGACAGCACCGGGCTGCGTGTGCGCAAATCCTGCCTGCAGGCGGATGAGCGTTTCATCGCATCGATCGAGAAGCAACGGCGCTTCCAATCGATCGCCTTATCCGGAATCAATGTTTCAGCGGTGCCGATCATCGAGCTCGCCAGATCGCAGGACGATCGCGTCTCGGTGCTGATGCCCTATGCCCACGGTCTTTCCGGCGAAGACTTCGCGCTGCATGGCTCACGTG
>JBEAUN010000078.1:0-7230 GCA_041161415.1 Pseudomonadota bacterium
CACTATGTGCTGGCCCGCGTGGTGGGTTTCAACACCCCGCGCAGCATCGACGACGAATGGCAAAACTGGGCCGCGGAAAATCTTCTGCTGGGCCGCGCGCAGCTGGATCTTCTCTACCGCATGGTTGAAAACCACTTCGATGCCGCCCAAGCGCGCGAAGTCATCACGCAGATCGCCAAAAGCCCTGCCCTGGCCACCGCCAAGCGCCTGACCGCGCGATTGGCCAAGCGCGATTGGCTGCTCGGCGTGCAACGTAAAAATACCGCGCTTGATGAACGCAGCCACCGTGTGCCGGTGGTGCCCGCCTTAAGCCGCGAAGCCTTTTTGCAGGAGCACTATGCCGCTGGCCGGCCGGTGGTCATGACAGGCGCATTCGACGCCTGGCCTGCGCGGGAGAAATGGACGCTCGACTACATCAACGCGCGCTGCGGCAATGCGGATGTCTCGATTCAGCTGGGCCGCGAGGGTAATACCCGGTATGAAACCCAGGCCGAGCAGCATCGCAAGATCATGCCGCTGGCAGATTACATCGCCACCCTCAAGGCGCTCGAAGCCGAAGAAGGCAGCAGCAATAATTTCTACATCACCGCCGGCAACACCGGCGTGAATGAAACCGCACTGGCCGCGCTCTGGGAAGATACCGAGCCCGCACTGGAGGCCTATCTCAACCCTCAGGCCGCCAGCCGCCATGGGTTTTTCTGGATGGGACCGCGCGGCACTGTCACCCCCTTGCATCACGACCTCACCAACAACTTCATGGCGCAGGTGATGGGCCGCAAACACATCTGGCTCATCAACCCCAATCAAACACCCTCGCTGTACAACCACCTGCACTGCTTCAGCGACGTGGATCTGCGCAACATCGACTTTGATCGCTTCCCGATGATGCGTGATGTTGAAGTGCTCGAGCACATCCTCGCGCCGGGCGAGCTGTTATTTATCCCGATTGGCTGGTGGCATCAGGTGGTGGGCTTGGATACCACCATCACGATGACCTTCACCAATTTCCGTTGGCCGAATGATTACGCCAACAGCTATCACACCTACGGGCCGGTTTAAGGGCGGGTGCCAAGCAATCGGCACGCTTGATAGGCTGGCGATAGGCTGGCTGAGACAACTGCCGCGATTCTGGTGATCGCCGCGCAGCGTGTTGCCGCCCTCATCCCCCAGCAACCACAGACGAAAAAAAGGACGGGTGGCGGACACGCCGCCAACCCGTCCGTGAGGGATAGCCCTCCTGGATCAGGAAGGACGCGAGCCCGTCGGGAACGGCCAGGCCGCTGCGGGGTTGAGCGAGGACTTGAGTCCAGGCGTCGCAGCTGTGGAGGGAGCGGCGCTCACCTCGGGCTTGGTCGCGACAGGCGCGGCAACTTTCTTCGCGGCAGGCTTCTTGGCAGGAGCCTTTTTGGGTGCGGCCGCTTTCTTGGCGGCAGGCTTGGCAGCCGCTTTCTTGGGCGCAGCAGCCTTCTTCGCAGCGGGCTTGGCAGCAGCCTTCTTCGGCGCAGCAGCTTTCTTGGGCGCAGCCTTTTTGGCAGCTGGCTTGGCAGCCGCTTTCTTGGCGGCGGGCTTCTTGGCAGCGGCTTTCTTGGGCGCAGCAGCCTTCTTGGCGGCCGGCTTGGCGGCAGCCTTCTTGGCTACGGGCTTCTTGGCAGCGGCTTTCTTCGGCGCAGCAGCCTTCTTGGCGACCGGCTTGGCGGCAGCTTTCTTGGCTACGGGCTTGGCAGCCGCTTTCTTCGGCGCGGCAGCTTTCTTGACGGCCGGCTTCTTGGCAGCAGCTGGCTTCTTGGGCGCAGCAGCCTTCTTGGCAGCAGGCTTCGCGGCGGGTTTGGCGACTTTCTTGGCGGCCGGCTTGGCAGCGGCCGGTTTCTTCACTGCAGCTTTCTTCTTGCTATCGGTAGATTTGGCGGTTGCCATATCGAACCTCCTTGGTCAAGTAACAGGAAAGGAACATCCACTGCAACCCGTCCATGAAGGCCCGGATTATTCACCACCACATCACACGCATGCACGAATGCATGTCGCGACGACATGATGAATGAATTCTTCATGCGCTCACAACCATAAGTGAAATCTTTTTGCAATCGGCTTTAAAAGCTGTTGCAAAAAGTACACAGGCTGACAAGCGGCGGGACTCAAGCCCCGCCGCTTGCGCGCTCGCCCATCCAGTTTTTGAGGGATATGCCGTTGTCATCAGTCCCAATTCAGCGCGCCACCGGTTTGATACTCGATGACACGCGTCTCGAAGAAATTGCGTTCTTTTTTGAGATCGATCATTTCGCTCATCCACGGGAAGGGGTTTTCCGCCCCCGGGAACAGCGCATCCAGGCCGATCTGCTGGCAACGACGGTTGGCGATGAAGCGCAGGTATTCCTTGAACATCCCGGCATTCAAACCCAGCACGCCACGCGGCATGGTGTCTTCCGCGTAACGATATTCAAGCTCCACGCCTTTTTTCATGAGCTCGGTGATTTCAGCGCGGAATTCAGCGGTCCATAAATGCGGGTTTTCGAGTTTGATGGTGTTGATGAGATCGATACCAAAATTGCAGTGCATCGATTCATCACGAAGGATGTATTGATACTGCTCTGCCGCACCGGTCATCTTGTTCTGGCGGCCCAGCGCGAGAATCTGCGCAAAGCCCACATAGAAGAACAAGCCTTCCATGATGCAGGCAAAAACAATGAGGCTCTTCAACAACTGCTGATCTGCTTCCGGTGTGCCGGTTTTGAAATTGGGATCAGTCAGCGTTTCGATAAAGGGGATAAGAAAATCATCCTTGTCGCGAATGCTGGAGACTTCGTTGTAGGCATTGAAGATCTCGCCTTCATCCAGCCCCAGACTTTCCACGATGTATTGATAAGCGTGGGTATGAATCGCTTCTTCAAAGGCCTGGCGCAACAAAAACTGCCGGCACTCCGGCGCAGTGATGTGGCGATAGGTGCCCAGCACGATGTTATTCGCCGCGAGGGAATCAGCGGTCACAAAGAAGCCAAGATTGCGCTTGACGATCAGGCGCTCGTCATCGGTGAGCCCGTTCGGGTTCTTCCACAACTCGATGTCGCGCTGCATGTTGATCTCTTGCGGCATCCAGTGATTGGCGCAGCCGGCGAGATATTTTTCCCAGGCCCATTTGTATTTGAAGGGCACGAGCTGATTGACATCCGCCTTGCCGTTGATGACGCGCTTGTCTTCCACGCGCACGCGATGGAATTTCTGATCGGCAGCACCCGTGGTGGTAGCCTCACCTGATCTCACATCTTGTGCCGGCATCGCCGGTGCAGCAGGACCAAACGAAGGTGTCATTGCGCGCAGACCCATGGTCGGTAGATCTTCGTCGAAACTTAGCATGTTTTCTCCTCGTTTCAACGACTTGTTGGCCAAAACGGCGAACAGGTCGTAATTGTTTAACGCAAGCTATGCGAAAAGAAGGTTTTTGTGCGGGTTGCCAGCAGCTCAAAAATGCGCCCGGCATAATCGCCGGGCGCACTCAAAAGGCTTATTGGCAAGCTTCGCATTCAGGGTTATCGATCGAGCAGAATTTCGGCTCTGCAGCGGCAGCCTGCATCGCGCCTGCATCGGCTGAGACTGCATTCAATTCACCACCGCGGCCGGTGGATTTCTCTGCGCTGGTGGCACCGAGCGAGCGCAGGTAGTAGGTGGTCTTGAGGCCACGCAGCCAGGCGAGTTTGTAGATCTCATCGAGCTTCTTGCCTGACACACCGGCGATGTAAATATTGAGCGACTGCGCCTGATCAATCCATTTCTGGCGACGCGAGGCAGCCTCCACCAACCAGCCCGGATCCACCTCGAAGGCCGTGGCGTAGAGCTTGCGCAGCTCCGCCGGAATGCGATCGATACGGGCGAGCGAGCCGTCGAAATATTTAAGGTCGGCCACCATCACTTCATCCCACAGCCCGGCCTTTTTCAGATCACGCACCAGATACTCATTGACCACCGTGAACTCCCCGGAGAGATTCGATTTAACGTAGAGATTCTGGTAGGTGGGCTCGATGCAGGCATCCACGCCGATGATATTGGAGATGGTCGCCGTAGGCGCAATCGCCAGGCAATTGGAATTGCGCATGCCGAATTGCTTGACGCGTGCGCGCAGCGCATCCCACGGCATGGTGGTGGAACGATCGACTTCCACATAGCCGCCGCGTGCTTGTGCTAGCAGGTCAATGCTGTCTTGCGGCAGGATACCGCGGCTCCACAGGCTGCCGTCGTAGCTTGAGTATTTGCCGCGCTCTTCGGCAAGCTCAGTGGACGCCCAGTAGGCGTAGTAGGCCACCGTCTCCATCGAGCGGTCGGCAAATTCCACCGCCGCTTGCGAGGCATAGGGCACGCGCATTTCATGCAGGCAATCCTGGAAGCCCATGATGCCCATGCCCACCGGACGGTGCTTGAGGTTGGAGTTCTTCGCCTTTTCCACCGCGTAATAATTGATGTCGATCACGTTATCGAGCATCCGCATGGCGGTGGAGATGGTGCGCTTGAGCTTCTCTTGATCGAGCACGCGGCCCCCTGCGCCGTCGTCCTTGAGGTGCGCCACCAGATTCACCGAGCCCAGATTGCACACCGCAATCTCCGTGTCCGAGGTGTTGAGCGTGATCTCAGTGCACAAATTAGAGCTATGCACCACGCCCACATGCTGCTGCGGCGAGCGGATATTGCACGGGTCCTTGAAGGTGATCCAGGGATGCCCGGTCTCAAACAACATGGTCAGCATCTTGCGCCACAGCTGCAAGGCGGGAATGCGCTTGTATTGCTTGAGCTGGCCGGCATCGGCCATTTTTTCATAGGCGGTGTAAGCGGCTTCAAACTCGAGCCCGAATTTTTCGTGCAGGTCAGGCGCATCCGCCGGGGAGAAGAGCGTCCACTCGGCGCCTTCCATCACCCGCTTCATGAAAAGATCGGGAATCCAGTTGGCGGTATTCATGTCGTGGGTGCGACGGCGATCATCCCCGGTGTTCTTGCGCAGCTCGAGGAATTCCTCGATGTCGAGATGCCAGGTTTCAAGATACGCGCACACCGCGCCCTTGCGCTTGCCACCTTGATTCACCGCCACTGCGGTGTCATTGACCACCTTCAGGAACGGCACCACGCCTTGCGATTTGCCATTGGTGCCTTTGATGTGGCTGCCCAGCGCGCGCACCGGCGTCCAGTCATTGCCCAGGCCGCCTGCATATTTGGCGAGCAACGCGTTTTCCTTGATGGCTTCAAAAATGCCATCGAGGTCATCGGCCACCGTGGTGAGATAGCACGACGAGAGCTGCGAGCGCAGCGTGCCGGAATTGAACAGCGTGGGCGTCGAGCTCATGAAATCGAAGCTCGACAGGAGGTTGTAGAACTCAATGGCACGAGCATTGCGGTCCGGCTCATTGAGCGCCAAGCCCATCGCCACACGCATGAAGAACGCCTGCGGCATTTCAATGCGACGGCCGCGCACATGCAGGAAATAGCGGTCGTAAAGTGTCTGCAGGCCGAGATAATTGAACTTAAGATCGCGACGCGAATCGATCGCAGCGGCCAGGCGCGGCAGATCGAATTCAGCGAGTTGTTTATCCAGCAGCTCCGCGCCGATACCTTCCGCGATGAAGTCAGGGAAATAGGTCACATAACGCGCCGCCATCTCGGCCTGCGAGACTTCCACGCCCAGCACTTCATGGCGGATGGTGTGCAGCAGCAAGCGTGCGGTGACGAAGGCGTAGGAGGGGTCTTTCTCAATCAGCACGCGGGCGGCGAGGATGGTGGACTTGCGCACTTCCTCGGCGGGCACGCCGTCATAAAGATTCTTGAGCGTGGCTTCCAGGATCGGCTCGACCGACACCTCGCCGGAGAGCCCCTCGCAGGCCGCGGCAATCGTCGCTTTCAGTCCTTTAAGATCCAGCGGGCGGGCGGTGCCGTTGTCGACCACATTGATCACCAATTGGCCGGCGGCCGCAGCTTCGCGCTGCTCGCGGCGCTCGAGATTACGCTTTTCGCGATACAGCACATAAGCCCGCGCCACATCATGCTCACCGGAACGCATCAGGGCCAGCTCGACCTGATCCTGGATGTCTTCAATGTGGACAGTGCCGCCCTCAGGCAGCCGACGCACCAGCACGCGCACCACCATTTCGGTGAGCTGAAGCACCATGTCACGGATGCGCGCCGAGGCAGCGCCCTGGCCGCCCGCCACAGCGAGGAAGGCCTTGGTCAGTGCCACCGAAATCTTCGAGGGCTCAAAGCCCACCACCGCGCCATTGCGGCGAATCACTTTGTAATCGGAAAACTGTGAGGTACTCAAGGAAGCGGCTTCAAAGGCAAATTCAGGAGGGGGGGTGTGGGCGGTGAGTGCGTTGTTTTCAACGACCGTGGTGTGTTGCATCTAGGCCTCCTTGGCTACGGGTTTTGTGTGGGTCCCTGCCTGCACCTGATGACGACTGTCGCTGCAAACTACAGTGCCCAATACGGCACCAGCAACGACACTGCAGGGCACGCGTGGCATTACTTCTTATTGTCCTTCTTGCTGTCCGCTCTTAACCCCCTCGAACCACTATATCTAGGGGGCCGGCGGCTCTTTCGAACTAATCATAGGGGTGTGTCAGCAAAGCTGGCAAGCAAAATTTCAAACAAAATTTGTGCTGCCAAGCGTTGACATTTCACCGCTTTCGCGCCCCGCTTGATATTGCTTTGTTACACGGAAATGACACTGCCATTACGCATGGGAAATCAGTCACCCACCGCGCAAACCGGGTCAGTGACGAGCAGTGCGCTTCGAATGCGACCCCAATCAAAATACGGCCCAGGGTCGGTCTTTCGGCCCGGCGCGATATCGCTGTGACCCACCATCTCGGCCAGCGGATAGCGCGCCATCAACACCTGGCACAGGCCGGCCAGCGCGGCATACTGCGCGGCTTCGAAAGGCTGATGATCCGAGCCTTCAAGCTCGATGCCAATGGAATAATCATTGCACCGCGCCTGCCCCCGCCACACTGACACCCCAGCATGCCAGGCGCGGTCGTTGCACGAGACGAATTGAATCACCTCGCCGTCCCGGCGCAGCAGAAAATGCGACGACACCCGCAAGCCCTGGAGGGTTTCGAAATACGGATGCAGCGACGGGTCGAGTGTATTGGCAAACAGCGCCTCAATATGCGGCCCACCGAAAGACTCCGGCGGCAGGCTGATGTTATGCACCACCAAGAGGCCCGGCACTACACCCTCAGGCCGGGCATCGAAATTCGG
>JBEAUN010000141.1:0-4900 GCA_041161415.1 Pseudomonadota bacterium
TTCTCCTGGGTGTCTGTCATAGTGGCTTCCTGAGAAAGCGTTGGGCAGCTTAACACCGGCGCCAAAGCGGCCTGCCGGCAATTTTCAAGCAACAAACCACAAGACGCGCCATACCGCGGCCGCAACCGGCTCATCGACACCGCGCATAAAGAAACTCAGGTCAGCCTTGCGGTTTCGACTCGGGATGATACCAGAGCATTTCGTTCTGGCGTACGCGCCTTGTCGACCATTGGGAATATCCGTATTGCACCGTCACGACAATGGGTTGCGACGTAATGGGAGGCTGGCTGACTCCGTCACCAGCCAATCGAGTGGCTCATCCCAGGGCTGGGGGAAAATGGTGTCGACCACCTGAAAATCAAACCCCACCCCCACCGCGGTAGGGCGCGGCACAAGCGCTGCCAGGGTGCGATCGAAATAGCCGCCGCCATAGCCCAGCCGAAAGCCGGCTTGATCGGCGGCCACCACTGGCAGGATGAAAAGATCAGGGATGACGGCCTGGCCAGCCTCCGGCACAGGGATGCCAAAGCGGCCGTCACGCATCGGGCTTTGCGGTGTCCAGGAGAAAAATTTCATCGGGGCGGCGAGCGCCTCAATTACTGGCAGCGCGGCGGTGCGTGAGCGATCTTGTGCGAGCCACTGCGCGATGATGTCGCGCGCATCGAATTCGCCTTGCCATGGCCAGCAAAAACCGATGGTGCGCGGGGCGAGCTGATCGATGAGTCGCGATAAATTCGCGCCGAGCCCCGAGTGCTGGAGGGCGCGTGTGGGCGCATCGATGGCCGCTCGTCGCGCGAGCATCTCGCGACGCAATTTTTCGCGAAATTCGAGCGTGGTTTCAGTGGATTTTGCGCGGGTCATCTGTGTTATTCTCGATTGCAATTCGAGGTTGATTAAAGCATGAAAAAAACGCTCGTCGCTTTGGTGTGTGCGGGGATGTGCAGCATGGCGCTCGGGGCGCCAGGCGATGATCGGGTGCTGTCGGCGCGGGATGCCTTTCGCGATACCGATGTGGCTCGTTTGAATCGCTTGGTCGGGGATGTGCCCCGCAGCCATGAGCTTGCCATGTATGTCGATTACTGGCTCCTGGCCAGTCAGCTCAATTCTCAAGGCACGCGCCGCGCGGTGGAGCCGGATGCCGCCGCGATTCGCGATTATGTCACCCGTCACAAGGGCAGCCTCAATGCCGAGCGCCTGCGTGCCGAGTGGCTGAAATATCTGGGCCGCAATAATCTCTGGAGCGTCTTTGATGCCGAGTGGCCCAATGTGCAGCAGCCTGATCAGGAGGCATCCTGCTTTGGCATGCAGTCCAGGCTGCGCCGCGGCGAGACCGCTGTGCTCGATGAGGCGCTGCCTTTGTGGCAGAACGTGCTCGATCTGCCGGAATCCTGCCGCCCGCTATTGAGCGCGCTGGTGAGTGCCGGGCGCTTTCGAGGCGATGACATGTGGCTGCGGATTCGCCGCGCGGTGGAAAACAAGCGAGTCAATTCGGCACGCTATGCCGCGGCTTGGCTGACCGATTCCGATGCAGTGGATGCTCGCACGCTCGAGCAGGTGATGGACAGCCCGGCGCGATATCTTGATCGGCTCTCACCGAAATTTTCGACGAGCCGCCGCGGGCGCGAGCTGGCGATGATGGCGACATCGCGCCTGGCGCGTGTGGATGCGCAATCCGCTGCGCGGCATTGGGAATCGATCGACCACCGCTTTAGCGCCGAGGAGCGCGCTTATGTGGCCGCCCAGATCGGCTGGCAGCTTGCTCTGCAGCATGACAGCAGCGCGGTGCGTTGGTTCAAGGCGGGCATGAGCGCACCGATGGTGGAAGAGCAGCGCGCTTGGGCGGTGCGGGCCGGGCTGCGGGAAGGAGATTGGCGGTTCGTGCGCCAAGCGATCGAAGCCATGCCGCCAGAGCAGCAGCGCCAAACCGACTGGACCTATTGGCTCGCCCGCGCATACCGCGTCACCGGGCGCAAGGAAGACGCGGTTGCGCTTTTCGAGCGCATCTGCGACCGGCCGGATTTTTACGGCAATCTTGCCTCGGATGAACTCAATCGCCCGATCACGGTGCCCAATCGGGTGACGGTGAGCGCAGAAGAAATTAACAATGCAGCCGCCGACGCGGGCATTCGCCGCTCGCTCGCGCTGTTTCGCCTGGCGCCCCAGGCTGAGAATCCACCTGATGTGCGGCTCGATGCCATTCGCGAGTGGAATTGGGTGATGCAAGGGCGGGATGACCGCTTCTTGCTGGCGGCTGCGGAAGTGGCGCGGCGCGAGCAGTTATTTGATCGCGCGATCAATGCCGCGACCAAAACAGTCGCTCAGCATGATTTCAGTTTGCGCTATCTCTCCCCTTTCCAGGAAAACGTCACCCCACGGGTGCAAAGGCTGTCGCTTGACCCCGCCTTTGTTTATGGCCTGATGCGCCAGGAAAGCCGCTTTGTGCCGCGGGTGAGCTCCTCGGTCGGCGCGCAAGGCTTGATGCAGGTGATGCCGGCCACCGCGCGCTGGGTGGCGCGCAAGGTGGGGTTGCCCAGCCCGAATAGTTACGAGCTCAGTGATGTGGATACCAACGTCACTTTGGGCACGCACTACATGCGCATGATGCTCGATAGCCTCAATAATCATCCGGTGCTTGCTTCCGCGGCCTACAACGCCGGCCCCGGCAGGGCGCGCAAGTGGCGGGATGACAAGCCGCTCGAAGGGGCGATCTATGCCGAAACCATCCCCTTCAATGAAACCCGCGATTATGTGAAAAAGGTGATGAGTAATGCGGTGTATTACGCCGCGCTCTTTGAAGGCCGCGGACAATCGCTTAAATCTCGCTTAGGCGTGGTCCCGGCGAGCAATGGCAGCGATGCCCGATTGCCTGAAGAGGCGCCGCTGGTTGAGGCTGCCCAGTGACGAGCGACTTTTGTGCGACAATCGAGAGGCTTATTTAGCTGCTCGCTCCTACTCACCAAAAATACCCCATGAGCAAAATCGCACTCATCACCGGCATCACCGGGCAAGACGGCGCCTATCTCGCCGAGCTTTTGTTGAACAAAGGCTATGTGGTGCATGGCATCAAGCGGCGCACCTCGCTTTTTAATACCGACCGCATCGATCATCTCTACCAAGAGCCGCATGAAAAAAATCGCCGCTTCATTTTGCATCACGGCGATTTGACGGATTCCTCCAGCCTGATTCGCATCATCCAGCAAACGCAGCCGGATGAGATCTACAACCTCGCCGCGCAAAGCCATGTGGCAGTGAGCTTCGAAGAGCCGGAATACACCGCGAATTCCGATGCGCTGGGCGCACTCCGCATCCTCGAAGCCATCCGCATCCTGGGGCTTGAAAAGAAAACCCGCTTTTATCAGGCCTCCACTTCCGAGCTCTATGGTTTGGTGCAGGAAATCCCGCAGAAGGAAACCACGCCCTTCTACCCGCGCAGCCCCTATGCCGTGGCCAAGCTCTATGCCTATTGGATCACGGTGAATTATCGCGAGGCCTACGGCATCTACGCCTGCAACGGCATTTTGTTCAATCATGAATCGCCTATTCGCGGCGAGACGTTTGTGACCCGCAAGATCACCCGGGCGCTTGCCCGCATCAAGCTTGGGCTGCAGACCTGCTTGTATCTTGGCAACCTCGACGCCAAGCGCGATTGGGGGCATGCCAAGGATTATGTGGAGATGCAGTGGCTGATGCTGCAGCAAGATCACCCGGAAGATTTCGTGATCGCCACCGGCGTGCAATACAGCGTGCGCGATTTCGTCTCCATTGCCGCCGCGGAGCTTGGCATCAAGGTGCGCTGGGAAGGCGCCGGTGTCGATGAAAAAGGCTATGACGAAGCCGGCCGCTGCATCGTGGCGGTGGACCCGAGATATTTCCGCCCGACTGAAGTCGAAACGCTATTGGGCGACCCCACCAAGGCGCGGGAAAAATTGGGCTGGGTGCCCAAAACCAGCTTTGCCGAGCTGGTGCAGGAAATGGTGCGGGAAGATTTAAAGAGCGCCGAGCGGGATAGCCTCGTGAAGAATCACGGGTACAAAGCAATGGACCACCACGAGTAAGCCATGACGATGTCCAAGGACAGCAAAATCTTTGTCGCCGGCCATCGCGGCATGGTGGGCTCGGCCATCGTGAGACGGCTTTTGGCGGGGGGGTATGCCAACATCATCACCCGCCCCCGCAGCGAGCTTGATCTACTCGATCAACAGGCGGTGCGGCAATTCATGCAGGCGGAAAAGCCCGATTATGTTTTCCTCGCCGCTGCCAAAGTGGGCGGGATTGCTGCCAACAACACCTATCGCGCAGACTTCATCTATCAGAACCTGATGATCGAAGCGAACGTGATCCACGCCGCGCATGAAGCGGGCGTGAATCGCCTGCTGTTTTTGGGGTCAAGCTGCATTTACCCGCGCGACTGCCCTCAGCCGATTCGCGAGGAATATCTCCTCACCGGGGCGCTTGAGCAAACCAACGAGCCCTACGCGATTGCCAAGATCGCCGGCATCAAGCTGTGTGAATCCTATAACCGGCAATTCGGCAGGCAGTATGTGAGCGCCATGCCCACCAATCTTTATGGGCCGAATGATAATTACGACCTCAATAGCAGCCATGTGTTGCCGGCTTTGCTGAGAAAAGCGTTTGAAGCGAAGCAGCGAGGGGACAAGGTGCTGCCGGTTTGGGGCTCTGGCAATCCGCGGCGGGAGTTTTTGCATGTGGATGACATGGCTGATGCGTGTGTGTTTTTGATGGAGCGGCCGGAGATCGCCGAGGGAATATTTAATGTCGGCTGCGGCGAGGATGTCAGCATCCGTGAGCTCGCGCAGATCATTCTCGAGGCGGTGGGCCTGGATGCGCGGCTGGAGTTTGATACAAGCAAGCCAGATGGCACGCCGCGGAAGTTGCTGGA
>JBEAUN010000144.1:0-7228 GCA_041161415.1 Pseudomonadota bacterium
TCTCAAGTGCCGCCGCGTGGAAATCACCGGCCCGGTCGAACGCAAGATGATCATCAACGCGCTCAACTCGGGCGCGGATAGCTACATGACCGACTTCGAAGATTCCAATGCGCCGAATTGGGCAAACCAGATTCAAGGCCAGATCAATCTGCGCGATGCGATTCGGCGAAAAATCGATTTCGAGCTCGGCGGCAAGGCCTACAAGCTCAATGACAAAGTCGCCACCCTCGTGGTGCGCCCGCGCGGCTGGCATCTGGATGAAAAGCATGTGCTGATCGACGGCAAGCGCGTCTCGGGCGGCGTGTTCGATTTCGCGCTCTTCATGTTCCACAACGCAGCCGAGCTGATCGCACGCGGCAGCGGGCCGTATTTTTATCTGCCCAAGATGGAATCGCATCTTGAAGCGCGGCTGTGGAATGACATTTTCATCGCCACCCAAAAAGCGCTGGGCATTCCGCAAGGCACGATCAAGGCCACGGTGCTGGTGGAGACCATCCTCGCCGCGTTCGAGATGGACGAGATTTTGTATGAGCTGCGCGAACACAGCGCGGGGCTCAATGCGGGGCGCTGGGATTACATTTTTTCCTGCATCAAGAAATTCCGCACTAATACGGATTTTTGTCTCGCCGATCGTGCGAAGATCACCATGACGGTGCCTTTCATGCGCGCCTATGCCCTGTTGCTTTTGAAGACCTGCCACAAGCGCAACGCCCCGGCGATCGGCGGCATGAGCGCGCTCATCCCCATCAAAAACGACCCGGAAGCCAATGAAAAAGCACTCGCCGGCGTGCGCGGGGACAAAGCCCGCGACGCGGGCGATGGCTACGACGGCGGCTGGGTGGCCCACCCTGGGCTCGTGCCGATCGCGATGGAAGAATTCGTCAAAGTGCTGGGCGACAAGCCCAACCAGATCGACAAAAAGCGCGACGATGTCATCGCCAGCGCCAAGAGCCTGATGGATTTCCAGCCTGAGCAGCCGATCACCGAAACGGGCTTACGCAACAACATCAGCGTGGGCATTCAGTATCTGGGCTCATGGCTCGGCGGCAATGGCTGCGTGCCGATCTTTAATCTGATGGAAGACGCCGCCACCGCTGAGATCTCCCGCTCGCAGGTGTGGCAGTGGATCCGCTCGCCCAAAGGCGTACTGGAGGATGGCCGCAAAGTGACCAAAGAGTTGGTGCGCGAATTGATTCCGCAAGAAATGGACAAGATTCACGCGCTGGTGGGCACCGAGGCTTTCAATGCGACTTACCTTCAGGCCGCGAAAATTTTCGAGGAGATGTCGACCTCGGAGACATTCACGGAGTTTTTGACGCTGCCTTTGTATGAGGCGCTGGCGTAAAACGCGCGATAACGCGAGGGGGTTTGCCCCCTCGCTTGGCCTTGCTGATGAGCAGATTCGCTCGTGACTCAAATCGCCCTGGCGAACCAATAATCCCGCGCCGCATTCACCAGTTGCATCATCTGCCGCGGGGCATCGGGTTTCTTATCCGGATGCCAATTCAGCGCCTGCTGCTTAAAGGCCTTCAATGCATCTTGCCGACTTTGGGGTATCTCCGGCAAGCCCAACGCCGCCGCCTGCAAGGCATCCTCGATCTGCTCCGTTCCGCTCGTTTGGGCAAGCGCGATCGGGGTGCGTCTTGCACTGTCTTCCTCGAGATAATGCGGACCGAATTGCCCCAGCGCTTTCACCATTGCAACATCCCCTCGCAAGATGGCTGCGTGCAGTAAGGTATTGCCTTGCGGATCTTTCTGATGCAGATCCGCGCCTTCTGCCAGGTGCTGCTTCAATTGCTGCACATCGCCTTCCCGGATGGTTTCGAATAAATCCGGGCTGGTTTGCGTAATCCCCAGCTCCGCGAGTTTGTTGATCAGCATCTCGTCCTGCAGCTGGGCGGCAGCTTTAAGAAGCGCACGCGCCACCGGCTCGTCCGGCGCAAGCCCCGCTAGAAGGAGTCGCTTGGCTGAATCGAATGCCGCCATGCGCTTGCGCATTGAACCCTGCCCGATGCCCCGCACGCAGTCTGCAAGAAACTCCTGGGCGCGGCCTTTACAGCGCTTGCCCAGCGACGAATTCATGAGGTACTGGATATTGCAGGCATTGAGCTCACGCCGCGCCGCTGTGAGCAGTGCAGCCTCCAGCGCAACACCCAGCACCGCATCATCAATCGGCGCGCCCCGATCGGCCATGCGTACGATGCCGAACAACTCAAGCGTTGCGGTGCCAGGCTCGATACCCTGCCGCACCGCCTCCTCGATGCGCCTTGCGAGCGCTTGCGCTGGGGTTTTACCCTCTGCATCGTGAAGGTGAAAATCACCGCCGGTCAACGCGACCAGCCGACGCAATGAATAGCGTTTATCCATGGCCACCTCAACCAGCAGGCGATGTTTTACATGTGCTGGCGCTGCTTGATACATCTGCAAAAGTGAGCGACGATCCGGCAGCCCGATCGCAGACTTCATCAAGCCGACGTACATATCGATATCGCGCTCGCTATACGCTTCATGCGCGCGGTAAGCCGGGCCTGCGGGCGGTGCGCGACGAGGCGCCTCGGGGGTGGGCTCGAAGCCGTATTCAGCCAGTTGCTTGATGAGCGTGCTATCCCGGCGCGCGCTCGCCATCTCCAGGATGTCACGACCGGTTTTCTCGTTCGGAATCACGCCTGCGACAACAAGATTTTTTGCCGCTTTAAAGCCGGCTTCACACTCCGACAGCGTGCCTTGGCGCATCTGCACTGCCTGCGCATCGAGAAAATTTTTCGCCAGGGTATCGCACCGCTTCCACAGCGAGGACTTCATCAAAAAGCGAATATTGGTCGCATTGGAGTCAAACCTCGCTGCTGTCGTCAGCGCGCCTTTCAACACATCATGCAAGACCGCATCATCAATCGACGCCCCGCAATCAGCCAGGCACACGATGCCGAAAATCTCTTTTCTCGCGGCGCGATCTTCGCCCCCCTGCGCCACCGCATCTTGAATACGGCTGACCAGCGTTTGCGCGGCGGTCTTGCCGTCGTTGCCGATCACTTTAAAATCAAAGCCAGCGACCGAAGCGAGCCGACTCAAGGAATAATGCCGGGCGACCGCCACATCCACAATCACGCGATGCTTCACCGCATCGGGCGCCAAGCGGAAAAGCTCACCCAAGGCTGCGTCGTTGCCCACGAGCAGCGCGCCTTTTATAAGGTCAGCATGAAGCTCTTGGCGACCGACCAGCATCTGGCTGATGACCTGAATATGTGCCGCACTGCCCGCCCTCGCGGCATAGTCGAGCGCGGTATTGCCGAACTGATCTTTCGCCTCCATGCTGCCGCCATTGAAGCAAAGCTGCGCCATGATGCTGCGAACACTGCGCAAGCCTGCTGGCCCTGCCCGTAGGCTTGCATCGTGGTCCATAAACAGCATGTGCAAAGGCTGGCGGCCTTGATCATCCACCGCGCTGGCGGCATCCCGTACCCCAGCCTTGATGAGATGCGCCACGGCATGATGCTGAGCGTGCCGCGCGGCGAGATGGAGTGCAGTAACGCCCGAAGAATTCGGTGCGAGCAGCTTGGCGCCGCTCTCTTGCAACGCATCCAGCGCCGCGAGATTACCGTGAGCGGCCGCGTGATGAGCGGGCCGATAGCCGTCTGCCCCTTCCACCTCAAATCCACCGCATCTCACCGCGAGTGCGATCAGCCGATCCCGCACGCTGACCTCGCTTGACGTCGTATCCGTGGGGGACGCAGATCGACCGTAAGCCGCCACCAGCTCGACGAGATTGTTGATGGGAAGATTGCCCTGCCCCTGATGCAAAAGTGCTTCGGCAAGGATAACGTCTGGCTTCACCAATTCAGCGTCGATCAGAAAAAACAACGCAGCCAGTGATGATGGGTTACCCCCCTCCAGCAATAAGCGCGACACCGGCCCGCCATCGGGCAATTGCGCGAGCGCCGACAGTGTGCGCTCGAGCAGCTCGCCTTCACCGACAGCTACGGGACGGCCGTTCGGGCTGGGGAGCCCTTTGCGAGCAAATTCATCAGTGAGGTCGACTTGCGCCGCCGGCCGGCTGCCGCTGGGTAGGTCAGCTGCAGAAAAACGTGGGAATGTATGGATCGCGGTGGTCATCGCGGGACTCTCCTGAACGACTTGGGGCGCATTGTGCGCAAAGGGCAGACTGCTTGATTGATGCAGCTTGATTTCGGTTCAACAACGCGTTAGCTAGCAGCCACCTAGATCCGGCCGCTGGGATGATTGGGTTAACCTTGGATGGGGCAAGTTCCCCCTCGGCCGAAGGGCCAAGAAGCGGCTAACACAGCATGGAACATGACTGCGTCATGCCCGCGCCCAAAAGGGACGCTGGGGCGTTGTTGGCAGGCTTTCGATTTTTTATGCGCGCCTACTCACAAAAAGATTGCACAGAATAAAAAACGCGTTTAGTATTCGCCGCCTCGGGTGGTTAGCTCAGCGGTAGAGCACTGCCTTCACACGGCAGGGGTCACAAGTTCGATCCTTGTACCACCCACCAAAAACGCAAAAAGCCTTTCGAGTCAACGAAAGGCTTTTTGTTTTTAAGCCCACGCTTCGCCGCCATCCCGCCCACCGAGCCCGTGCGCCGACTCGCGCACCCACTTCATCCCTCACGCCCTGGGCATTGGCAAATCCCGCCGCGTCCCGTTGTGACACATCTGAGCGGGCAATTACTGCTCGCAAATGGTCTACCCCTCCCCGAGGCTCTCCTTGACGTAAGCCCAAACTCGCGCTTTGAGAATTTGAATTGGAACCTTTTTCGGCGGGTAATCCCCTTACGGCGTCAAAACCAACTTCCAAGGACCGAATCATGAACGGCGTACTTTCACTGGGTTTGGCTTCAGGCAATCATCAGGCAGTAATCCTTAACCCCTCCGACCAGATCGAGGCCATCGACGCAAGTAAGTGGGAACGGCCCTTGTCGGAACGCCCCAGGGATTTCCAAGCCGTCTTGGAAGACGCCGAAAATGGCAGACTTACCGAGGAAGCCGTTGACCAGATGGTGAGATTCAGCGAAGCGGAAACCGGCGAGTATCTGGCGTCAGACATTTACAACCTTGCCCAACTCATGCGTGAAATTCATCAAAGTCCAGAATTGCAGCAGCAACTTATCGAGATCAACCCCGAACTCGCTCAAAGTCTTGGCTTTACACCCTCCGCTGAAGCTGCGGGCACTGCCACCCGCGCCGCGGGAGAAGGCGCCGAGACCGCCTCCGGCAGCGCCGAGGCGGGAGGCACCGAAACCGCCCTCTCTACCGTCGTGGAGGATGGCGTCGAAGGTGCGGGCCTCCTCAGCCGTATGGCTGAAGGTGCGGTGGAAGGCGCCGAAGCCGGTGCCGTCCTTGGTGCGGAAACCGGCCCAGCTGACGTGGTTTTCACGGGGTTGGGCGCCATCGCCGGCGCGCTTGCGGGCTCTTTTATGTGAACCAGCGTCTCTAGACCGCGCTTCACGGCGCTGCCCCCGCCCCAGGCAGCACCGCGAGAATCCTCAACATCGCCGGCCCACCCACCACCACCATAATCGCCGGCAAAATGCACAGCACCAGCGGGAAGATGAGTTTCACCGCCACCTTGGCTGCCCGCTCTTCGGCGGCGGATTGCCGCTTATGTCGCAACATGCCGGCATGGGTGCGAAGTGACTGGCCGATCGCAACGCCGAAGCGTTCTGATTGCAAGAGCATCTTGGCGAGCGATGACAACGCCTCGACACCGGTACGCGCGGCGAGATTTTTAAACGCGACCTCCTTTCCGAGGCCGGCCCGCATCTCAAGTGTGAGAAGCTCCAGCTCCTCTGCGAGTGTCGGGCTTTTGAGGCCAATTTCTTTGGCCACGCGCGCGATCGCGGCATCCAGCGACAAGCCCGCCTCAACGCAGATGGTGAGCAGATCAAGCGCATCGGGGAGTGACTCGGTGATGTCCTCGCGGCGGGTGCGGATCAAGAAATTGAGCACAAGATTGGGCGCATAAAACCCCGCGCCGCATAAGAGCCCCATCATCATCAAAAACTGCTTGCCCGGGATGCCGCCTTTGATCAGCGTGACCAGCACCAAAAGGCCAAGCGGCAGGCACAGCCCGAGCAGTGTTTTAAGCGCATAGAAAATCACCGGCGCACTGGGATGACGCAGCCCCGCCTGCATGAAACGCCGCCGCAGCAAGGAGGCCTCCCAGCCCTCCTCCGGCAGCGATAATCGCGCCAAGGGTTTGGCCGCGCGCGCCACGCGATCGGCCCACTGCGGCGCATCGCCCGGGCGGGAAGTGGGCGTGGAGAGGCCAGTCAGGCGCTTTTGAATGCCGCGACGGGCATGGGCTTGCAGCACGAGATAGCAACCCAATGCGGTGAGCAGGAAGACAGTCGCCAGCAACACGGCCAGCATGATCAGCGGCCCTTCTTCGGCAAAAGGGTGGGCGTTTGAAGAAGCAGCCAATCACTCACACCCGGATCCTCACCAATGAGCGCATCCATAAGCCCCCCATCACCAACAACACCCCGGCCACTTTCAACATCAAAAGCCCGCGCGGATCGCGCCACAGCGCGGACATGAATTCTTCATCGATGGCATACAGCGCGCAGCCGGTGGCAAAAGGCAGCAGCGAGAGCACCACCCCGGAAATACGCCCTTCAGCTGATAGCGCGCGCACCTTGGAGATCAGTTTGATGCGCTCGCGAATCAGCTCGCTGATGCCGCCCAACACCTGCGCGAGATTGCCGCCGGTTTCGCGCTGAATCAGCACTGCGATCACGAAAAAACCAAGATCCGTGGACGGCATGCGAGCACTCAATCGATTGAGCGCCTCGGGGGTGGAGAGCCCCAAGCGAATTTCTTCGCAGGTACGCGCGAAGACTTGGCCCGCTGGCTCGGCCATTTCATCGGCCACCATCTGCAAAGCGCTGGGTAAAGCCTGCCCGGCGCGCAGGCTGCGGGCGATGAGATCGAGCGCTTCGGGCAGCTGCGCCTCAAAGCGCCGCAAGCGCGCCACACGCCGCTCGATGAGCAGCAGACTCGGCACGCTGCCTGCAAATAGCGCCCCGAGCAACACCCACACCGCGCCCTGCCCTAGAAGCCACAAGATGAGCGCCGTCACCGCGCCCGCCGCCAACGAGCCGCGCAGCAAACCCGCGAGGCTTACGCGGGCCCCGCTTTGCTCAATCAGCCGCTCGATCGCCACGAGCCTGGGCAACAGCGCCTTCAAACGTGCAATGCCCGGGTCATTGGAG
>JBEAUN010000293.1:0-6669 GCA_041161415.1 Pseudomonadota bacterium
GGCTTCCGCAAGTTCGCTTTGTTCAGCGGCCGTGAGAATCCGCGCTGCGAAGCGCTCGCCATGCGCTTGCCACAGCGCCTCAATCCGCGCGGTGGCAACGATATCAGTGCCCAAGCCGTAAATCACGCCTGGCTTTCAAGCGCATGCTGACGGGCCACGCGCATGAGATTCGCCATCTTGCGCACCGCCACATCCAGCCCGAGGAACACCGATTCCGCGATGATGGCGTGGCCGATATTGAGCTCGGCGATTTCGGTGATCGCGGCAATCGGCGTGACGTTGTCATAATGCAGCCCATGCCCGGCATTGACGCGCATGCCGCATTGAGCGCCGTGATGCGCCGCCACCATCACGCGGGATAACTCCCGCTGCAAGGCGTGTGGCAAGCGGGCGTGGGAATACGCCCCGGTGTGCAATTCCACCACCCGCGCGCCGGCTTCATAAGCCGCGTCAATCTGATCGGGCTCGGGGTCGATGAATAATGACACCCGAATGCCAGCCTCATGCAGCCTTGTGGTGGCGGCTTTTACCACCGCCAGATTGCCGCGCACATCGAGCCCGCCTTCGGTGGTCACTTCCTCGCGCCGTTCAGGGACGAGGCAGACATCTTCAGGCGCCACTTTGAGCGCGATATCGATCATTTCATCGACCACCGCGCATTCAAGATTCATGCGCGTGGTGATCGCTTCGCGCAGCGCGAAGACATCGGCATCCTGAATGTGGCGGCGGTCTTCCCGCAGGTGCAAAGTGATGAGATCGGCGCCGGCGGCCTCACAGGCAACGGCTGCGCGCACCGGGTCGGGGTAGCTCGCCCGGCGCGCCTGGCGCAAGGTGGCCACATGGTCGATGTTGATGCCCAGTTCAATCACAATGCCTGCAACTCCTTCCACACCCGGCGCGATTCCAGTGGTTTGCCGCCGAGTTGATGATTAATAAGATGACGCATGAGCCGCTTGGCGCAAGACAAGCTGCGGGCATCCAGAAAGCAGCCCTGCGCGATATCGAGCAGCACCTGCCCGGGAAACACCAGCTGCCCAGGGTGGGCGCCGCGCACCACACCGCGCTCGATTATATAGCTGTAGAGCGTCTCGGGCTCGAGCGGGGCGCCGCTGTCGGCCTCCACATCCAGCGCCACGCCATAGCCCAATTCGCGCAACAAGCCGGCTTCAAAGCCGCGCAGCAAAGGCTCAAGCGGCGCCCCCGCGGCAAGCTGCGCCACGGTGTCGCGATAGCGCTCGAAGAGCTGGGGGTGCGCATCATCGCGGGCCGATAAACGCAGCAACAATTCATTGAGGTAATAGCCGCACATCAGCGCCTGGCCCTGCAACAAGGCCTGGCCGCCTTGCCATTCGGCGCGCACCAGGGTGCGCAGCTCGCCCTGGCCAAACCAGGATAATTCCAGCGGCATGAAAGCCAGCAGCACGCCACGCAAAGCAGAGCCCGGCCGGCGCGCCCCGCGGGCCACCAGCGCCACACGGCCATAATCGCGGCTGAAGGCTTCGACGATGAGACTGGTCTCGCGCCACGGGTAAGTGTGGAGGAGATACGCCGGCTGATGATCGATGCGGGATTTAGCCATGTCACACGCGGTTTGAGATGCGCGGCCCACCTTGCACTGCGCGCTGTGTCATCACAACCCCAATGCCGACACCGCGCCCTTGCCCTCGCGCAGCACAAGCGGCTCATCGGCGGTGAGATCAATCGCAGTGGTGACCTCCAGCCCGCACGCCCCGGAATCAATGATGAGATCAAGCTGCTTGCCAAAACGCGCTTCAATCGTTTCGGCATCCGGCAGCGGGTATTCTTCGCCTGCCGGGATCAAGGTTGAGCAGAGGATCGGCTCATTCATTTCTGCGAGCAAAGCCTGCACCACCGGATGATCAGGAATACGCAGGCCGATGGTTTTTCGCTTGTGGTGGAGCACCCGGCGCGGCAGCTCGCGGGTGCCTTCCAGCACAAAGGTATAGGGCCCGGGAGTGAGCGCTTTGAGCAGCCGGAACACGGTGTTATTCACCCGCGCATAATTGGCAAGCTCGGATAAATCGCGACACATCAGGGTAAATTGATGCCGCTCATCCACCCCGCGCAGGCGGCGGATGCGGCTGATGAGATCCGCGTCGTTGATATGCCCGGCCAGGCTATAGGCCGCATCGGTGGGCAAGGCAATCAGCCCGCCGCCCTGGATGATCTGCGCCGCCTGGCGGATAAGCCGCAACTGCGGGTGATCGGGGTGGATATGAAAAAGCTGTGTCATGCGCGCCGCGGCAGGTGGTCCCACACCGCCTTCAAGCCCGGCGGCAATGCGGGGGCGCCACCCAGGTCGGTGCCGCTTTCCTCCGGGCTGTGGAAATCCGAGGCGCGCGAAGCCAAAAAGCCGTAATCCCGCGCCACCCGGGCAAAGCGGCGGATGTCGTCCTCGCTATGCGCGCCGGAAGAGACCTCAATGCCTTGGCCGCCGCAGGCCTTGAAGGCATCCAGAAACTGCGTCATGGCTTGCGGCGAAAGCTTGTATCGCGCCGGATGCGCCAGCACCGGCAGGCCACCCGCCGCGATGATCCAGCCCACCGCCTCGGGCAGCGTGGCCCATTCATGCTCCACATAGCCAGGCTTGCCGGGCACGAGATATTGCTCGAAGACCGCCTTGGTGTCGCAAGCAAAACCCTTCTCGACGATATACCGGGCAAAATGCGAGCGGCCTAAAAGCGCCACATTGCCGCAGTAACGCAGCGCGCCTTCAAAGGCGCCGGGAATGCCCGCTGCGGAGAGCGCGTCGGCCATACGCCGGGCACGTTGATCGCGGCCAGACCGAACTTGCGCAAGCCCGGCTTGCAGGCCCACATGATCGGGGTCGATACCCAAGCCGACGACATGGATGGTCTGGTGCCGCCAGGAAATCGACACCTCTACCCCGGAGATAAACTGAACGCCCAACTTCTGCGCGTGTTGGGCGGCTTCTCGGAGACCACCTAGATGGTCATGATCGGTGAGCGCGAGCATTTCCACCCCGTTGGCCTTGGCGCGGGCGATGAGCGCGGCGGGGGCCAGGGTGCCATCGGACCAGGTAGAGTGGCAGTGTAGATCGACATTCGACATGGGGACATTATCCTGCAAACCGTAGAGCATCTCTACTTGTATCCATGCACCACACAGCAATGGCTCACAACGGCACGAACTTTCGCTTCGTACGGCAGGATCAGGCGTGTGGGGCCATTCAAATGCAGAACAGCCAGGGCACACCGAAAGAGAATCGACCATTTCCAGGGCGCCGTTGTGTCACGCTGGGTGGTGGCGCACTGATGCACGTTTTTACCCAAGCCTCACTGCGAGCCCCCCCACAACCGGGGTCTGGCGCTCGGTTTCTCAGCGCTCAAATACGCGCAAGGCCCCTTGCAAGATCGGCTTTTAGGTCGCGCATATCTTCCAGCCCCACCGCTACACGAATAAGGTTTTCCGCGATGCCAGCTTTTTGCCGCGCCTCTGCGGTAATTCGGCCATGGGTGGTGCTGGCCGGGTGGGTGATGGTGGTTTTGGTGTCGCCCAGGTTCGCGGTGATCGACATGAGCTGCGTGTGATCGACCACCTTCCAGGCTTCTTCGCGGCCGCCTTCCACTTCGAATGACACAATCGCGCCGCCAGCCCGCATCTGGGCTTGGGCGAGCGCGTATTGGGGGTGGCTTTTGAGGCCCGGGTAATACACCTTTGACACCTTGGGTTGCTGCTCGAGCCACAGTGCCAATTCCAGCGCAGCCGCCGACTGGGCTTGCATGCGCAAGGACAGGGTCTCACAACCCTTGAGTATCACCCAGGCATTGAAGGGCGAGATGCACGGCCCCGCGGTGCGCAGGTATTTGACGACATCATCGATCAAGGCGGTGCTGCCCACCACTGCGCCGCCAAGCACCCTGCCCTGCCCGTCGAGATATTTGGTGGCGGAGTGAATCACCAGATCCGCACCCAGATCAAGCGGACGTTGCAAGGCGGGGGTGCAAAAGCAGTTATCCACCACCAGCAACACGCCGGCGTTTTTGGCGATGTCGGCGAGTGCGCGGATGTCGATGAGATGCGTGAGCGGGTTGGAGGGCGTCTCGATGTAAATGAGCCGCGTGTTCGGTGTGATCGCGGCGGCGTAATCTGCCGGGTTGGTGGTATCCACGAAGGTGGTGCTCACCCCAAAGCGCGACATGATCTGATCGAAAAGATTCACCGTGGCGCCGAACACCCCGCGGGAAGAGACGATATGCTGGCCCGCCTTCATGAGCGCCATCACTACCGCATGAATCGCGGCCATGCCGGAGGCTGTAGCCACGCAGCGCTCGCCGCCTTCGAGCGCGGCCAAGCGCGTTTCGAGCATCGTCACCGTAGGGTTGGTGAAGCGCGAATAGACATTGCCCGGCTGCTCGCCCGAGAACCGCGCCGCGGCCTCTGCTGCGCTTTTGAACACGAAGCTGGAGGTGAGGTAGAGCGCTTCGGAATGCTCACCGAACTGGCTGCGCGCGGTGCCGGCTCGTACCGCTTGGGTATCGGGTTGCCAGTCTTGGTCGTTCATGGGGCTCGCCTTGGGGGAATGAATGGGGTCGAAAACGCGATCAATTCGCCGCCGTCATGTTGAGATCCTGCTGCCCCTCGCCTTCTTCCTGAGTAGGCTTGCCGGCGCCATTGCGCGCGGATTCCACTTGGGAGAGATAATCATCCGAGATATCGCCGGTGATGTAGCAGCCATCAAAGCACGAGGTCTCAAAGCGTGCAATCTGCGGGTTCAAGCTCGCGATCGAGGCCACCAGATCGGGCAGATCCTGATAGATGAGCGCATCAGCACCGATCTCAGCGCGGATGGCTTCATCATCGCGGCCAGAGGCGATGAGCTCATCGCGAGTGGGCATGTCGATGCCATAAACATTGGCATGACGCACTGGCGGCGCGGCGGATGCAAAATACACCGCGGTGGCGCCGGCATCGCGGGCCATTTGCACGATCTCGCGGCTGGTGGTGCCGCGGACGATGGAGTCGTCCACCAGCAGCACCGCCTTGCCTTTGAATTCCTGGGCGATAGCGTTGAGCTTTTGGCGCACGGATTTCTTGCGCACCGCTTGGCCGGGCATGATGAAGGTGCGGCCGATGTAGCGATTTTTAACAAAGCCCTCGCGATACGGAATGCCCAACTCATTGGCCAGCGCCATCGCCGCCGGGCGGCTGGAATCGGGGATGGGAATCACCGCGTCGATCTTGAGCCCGGGGTGGGTGTGCACGAGCTTGCGGCCGAGATACTCGCCCATCTTGACGCGGGATTCATACACCGAGACACCATCCATGATCGAATCCGGCCGAGCGAGATACACATACTCAAAAATGCAGGGCGCAAATTCACGCGGGGTGGCGCATTGGCGGCTGTGCAGGGTGCCGTTGATTTCGATCAGCACCGCTTCGCCCGGCGCGATGTCGCGCAGGATTTCAAAGCCCAGAGTGTCGAGCGCGACCGATTCGGAGGACACGAGATATTCGTTGCCCGCCGGCGTGACATTGCGACCCATCACCAGCGGGCGAATGCCATGCGGATCACGGAACGCCAACAGCCCGAAGCCCGCGATCATCGCCACCACCGCATAAGCGCCCTTCACCCGGCGATGCACGCCTTCGACGGCGCGAAAGAGGGTGTCCACATCCAGCCGGATGCTGGAGGCATTGGCTTGCAGCTCGTGGGCCAGCACATTCAACAACACCTCGGAATCGGAATTGGTGTTGATGTGACGAAAATCCGATTGATACATCTCGCGCTTCAATTCATCGGAATTGGTGAGGTTGCCGTTGTGCGCGAGCATGATGCCAAAGGGCGAATTCACATAAAAAGGCTGCGCCTCGGCGGCGTTGTAGGCGCTGCCAGCGGTGGGGTAACGGCAGTGACCGATGCCCCAATTGCCAGCGAGATTGCGCATGTTGCGGGTGCGGAAGACATCGCGCACCAGGCCCGAGCCTTTGTGCATATGAAAGCGATTGCTTTCCGCAGTGGCAATGCCGGCGGCATCCTGGCCTCGATGCTGCAAGACCTGCAAGCCGTCATACAGCAGCTGATTAACCGGGGTAGTGGCAACAACACCAAGAATGCCGCACATGGATCACCTTAATGGATAACGAATCTTTGAAGCGAGGCCCTCTGGCAGCCAAGGCTTGGTGGCAAGCACCGCCGTTTCAAGCGGCGGGGCGAGCTTCGCGTCCTGCCACCAGGGGTTTTTGGGTAGATCAGTCAAGCCGCACACCAGCACGGCAAGGAGCGTGATGAAGACGCCGCGTGTGAGCCCGAACACACCGCCCAGCACGCGGTCGGTGAGCCCCAGGCCCGCGGCGGTGATCAGCATGCGAACCAAGGCAATGAGCCCAGAGCAAAACAGCAGCACGCCGACAAACACCAGCGCATAACCGAGAACAGTTTGAACCAGCGGGTCCATGAACACGCGGCTGACCGCCACTGCGCCGGCATGGCCAAATTCACTCGCCGCCCAAAACGCAAGCGCCCAGGCCGCGAGCGACATCACCTCACGCACAAAGCCGCGCCAAATGCCTAAGACCAGCGAGATCCCCGCCACGGTCATCACCGCATAATCAAAGCCGGTCATGGCTTCACCGTCACTGCGCCGGCAAGGCCCGCCTCAGTGAGTTTGGCGCGCGCGGCATCAG
>JBEAUN010000308.1:0-4192 GCA_041161415.1 Pseudomonadota bacterium
CTCGATAAGTGCTGAAGGTCTGACGCATTGACCCTGTCTGATCGCCCCTAATATGCAGCCGGCTGGCCAGGCTTAACCCTGGCCAGCTCGCGCTGAAACGTCGCTTGGATGCGCGCGAGCGCCGCTTCGTTATCCGCCTCAAAGCGCAACACTACCACCGGCGTGGTGTTCGAGGGCCGGGCGAGCCCGAAGCCATCGGGGTATTCCACGCGGATGCCATCTTGCGTGATGATTTCTGTGGCGCCTTCAAATTGGCCGTGTTGTTTCAAGGCCTCCACCAGCTTGAAGGGCTCGCCTTCTTGCATTTTGATATTGAGCTCCGGCGTGCTCACCGCGTTTGGGAGCGCTTTCAAGGGCGCGCTGGCGTCGGCGCCGCGGGAGAGAATTTCAAGCAGCCTCGCGCCCGCATAAAGCCCGTCATCAAAGCCATACCAGCGCTCTTTGAAAAAAGTGTGGCCGCTCATCTCGCCGGCGAGCAGCGCGCCGGTTTGTTTGAGCTTGGTTTTGATCAGCGCGTGGCCAGTGTTCCACATCAGCGGCACACCGCCTGCCTCGCGGATGGCGGGGGCGAGATTGCGGGTGCATTTCACATCAAAAATAATCGTGGCGCCGGGGTTGCGGGCGAGCACATCGCGGGCGAAGAGGATTAACTGGCGGTCGGGGTAAATGATTTCGCCGTCTTTGGTCACCACACCGAGGCGGTCGCCGTCGCCGTCGAAAGCGAGGCCGATTTCGGCGTCGGTTTCTTTTAGCGCGCGAATCAGGTCCTGGAGATTTTCCGGGCGTGAGGGGTCGGGGTGGTGATTGGGGAAGGTGCCGTCGACCTCACAGAAAAGCTCGGTGACTTCACAGCCCAAGGCGCGGAAGAGCTTGGGCGCGATATGGCCTGCCACGCCATTGCCGCAGTCAATGACGATTTTCATCGGGCGAGCGAGAGGGATATCACCGGCAATGCGATCGATATAGGCCTGGCTCACGTCTGCCGTTGAGAGCGTGCCTTCGCCGTGGGTCAGATCATCTTCCGCGATGCGGCGACGCAGATCGGTGATTTCAGCGCCGTGGAGGGTGTGGCCACCCAGCACCATTTTAAGGCCGTTGTAATCAGGCGGGTTGTGGCTGCCGGTGACACTCACGCAGCTCTCAACATTCAGCGCGTGGGCCGCGAAATAGGTGACCGGGGTGGGCACCATGCCGATATCGATCACATCCACGCCGGCGGCACGCAGGCCCGCCATCAGCGCGCCTGAGAGTGCTGGGCCAGAGAGACGGCCATCACGGCCGATGGCGATCGCGCGCTGACCACGGTGTTTGGCTTCGCTGCCGAGCGCATGGCCGATGGCGCGCACTGACTCTTCGGTGAGCGTGCGGTCGACAATGCCGCGGATGTCATAGGCCTTGAAGATGTCAGCGTGGGGTGTGGGGTAGGTCATGGGTGTTAGATACGATTGTGAGTTTGTGATCGGGCGCTTCGCGCTCATTGCCCGCTTGAAAAAAACCTTAACACACGCTCGGGCAGCCAGTCGATGTTGCCGGGAAATGGCCCGACGGCAAAGCCGACATGACCGCCCTCTTCCGGCTGCTCAAGGCGCACGGTGGCGGAGACTTCATGGGCTTTAGGTAGCGCCGTGTGCGGTAAAAAGGGGTCGTTGCGGGCATTCATCACCAGGCTTTCCACGCGGATTTGTTTGAGATCGGGCTTGCTGCTCACTTGGCGCCAGAAATCGTGAACATCCTTGAAGCCATGCACCGGCGCGGTGAAGGCGTCGTCGAATTCTTCCAGCGTGGTGGCGGCGGCGACGCGTGCGGCGTCAAAGAGGCCGGGAAAGCGGCGATGCTTTTCAGCGGCGACCGGCTTCATGGTGGCGAGGAAGTTATTTTGGTAGAGGCGATTTTCGCGCCGGGACATGGTGCGGCCGGCAATCGCCACATCGAGCGGCGCACTGATTGCCGCGATGCGCTCGGTGATCCCCAAACACGCCCGGCTGCGCGTGCCGGCCCATTTCAACAGCGCGTTGCCGCCCAGCGATACGCCAACGGCATACACGCTTGTGTGCGGGTTGTGGCTTTTAAGGCGCTTCAGAACCCAGTCGATTTCATCGGCATCGCCCGAGTGGTAGGCGCGTGGCAGGCGATTGGGCTCGCCGGAGCAGCCGCGAAAATGCACCACCACACCGCGCCATGATCTGGCGATCACGCTGCGCATCAGGGCTCGGGCGTAATGGCTGGATGAGCTGCCTTCCAGGCCATGAAATAGCACCACCAGCGGCGCGGTGGCAGGGCCAGGCACCCAATCGAGATCGATGAAATCACCGTCGGGGGTGTCCCACCGCTCGCGCTCATAAGCGGGCGTTGTGCCCTTGATGAGCAGCGGATAAATCGTTTGCACATGGCCGCCGGGCAGCCAGCGCGGGGCGCGGTAGGTGCTGGCGATCAATGGACGGTGTTGGCGGTGTGGGTGAGATCGATATCCTGCGGGATGTCGGCATGCGGCAGGATGGAGGCATGGTGGCTCACCATATGCCAGCCGGCGGCGCCGCGGAAATAGACATTGGTGGCGGTGATGGGCGGGGCGGGCTGGTCGCCATCTTCACCCAGAAAAATAATTTCATTCACGCTGTGCACGCTCATCAAGAGGCCGCGCATTACCACCTCGCCCACCACGCGCACATGCATCCTCGCGCCGCTGGCGAACACCTGCCGCCAAGATTCGCGCACCGCGGCAAAGCCGGTGACACGCGGGCCGCCGGGGTGGATGCAGACCACTTCTTCATCCTCAGCCCAGACAGACATCATTGCTTCAAGATCCATGCGCTCGAGCGCTTGATAGAAAGTGGCTTCCGCCTGCTCGGGCGAAGTGAAAATAATCTTGCTCATGCTGCGCTCATACTGGGCCGCCCGGTGAGCAGGCGGTCGATATTGTCAATCACCGCATCGGGGTGGAGGTCATTCAGGCAGCGGGTGTGCTTTAGGGGGCAGGTGCGCTTGAAACACGGGCTGCAGGGCAATGCCAGTGTCATGGCGATCGCATCCTCGGACAGCGGCGGGGTGTAGGCCGGGCTGGACGACCCAAACAAGGCCACCACCGGCACGCCCAGCGCCGCGGCCACATGCATGAGGCCGGAGTCGTTGGTCACCGCCACGCGGGCGAGCGAGATGAGATCGAGCGCTTGGGCCAAATCAGTCTTGCCGCAGAGATTAACCGCGGCGCCTTCGGTGAGGCTTTCGATGTAGTCGCCGATCGCGGCGTCTTGCTTGCCGCCGATCAACCACACCGGCATGCCGCGATCAGCCAGCATGCGGGCGAGATGGGCTAATTATTCAGGCGGCCAGCGCTTGGCCGGGCCGTATTCAGCGCCGGGGCAGAGTACCGCCGGGGCGGGCGCGGCGGCGAGCTTAAACGCAGCCAAGCTCTCAGCGATGGTCTGGGCGCGGCGGGTGAGCTGCGGAAAAGGCAGCGGCTGCGCGGGCAGCTGGCCCGGGTCTTCCGCCAGCTGGGCGTAGCGATCGACTTGCCTGGGCAGCGCGGTTTTATCCAGGCGATGCAGGCGATTCAGCAAGCCAAAGCGCGCCTCGCCGACAAAGCCGGTGCGCACCGGAATGCCGGCGAAAAACGGCACCAAGGCGCTCTTCCAGGAATTGGGCAGCACGACCGCTTCGTCATAGCGATTGGCGCGCAGGCTGCGGCCCAGGGCGGCGCGGGCTTTGAATTCAAAGGCACCATGCGCGAAGGGGTTGGGAATCACCCGCTCGATTTGCGGCATGGCGGCAAGCACCGGCGCCACCCAGGGCGCGGCGAGCGCGTCCAGCGTGGCACCGGGGTAGCGCGCTTCGAGCCGCATCAAAAGCGGCTGGGCGGCGATGGTGTCGCCAATCCAGGAAGGCGCGATGATGAGAATCTTGCGCGGCATGACGTGAACGGGGGTGATGGCTCTCACGGTGGGTCGATGAATCAGATCAATCCGCGCGCATCAGCGCAGGCGCGCGGCAGCCTCAATGATGCCCATGTGGCTTTTCGCCGGTGAAGACATAGCGCGTGCCGCAGTAGGGACACAGCGCTGCGCCTTCGGCCAGCACATCGAGAAACACCCGCGGGTGGCGCGCCCACAAGGGGGCGCCAGGCAGCGGGCAGTGGAGCGGCAAATCCGCGGCGCTGACGCGGATTTCGCGGCTGTCGGCTTGGGTGCGGGAAGCT
>JBEAUN010000312.1:0-5079 GCA_041161415.1 Pseudomonadota bacterium
GCACTAACACGATGATCGAACCCAGCGCAATCGAAGCGAGCTTGCGCGCCCGCGCGCCCTCGGGGTCCGACTTGGCAGCAGACTTGGCGCTGGGCGAGGCCTCAAGCGGCGTAGCCACCGCTTGGGCCGATGGACGTTTCAACGCCGCGGTGAAAACCTGCCCCAACTCCGGCTCGCGCTTCTTGGGCCGCGTGAGCAAAGGCTCGCCCACGGCGGCCAACGCCAGCCACACCCCGCCCACCACCAAAAATTGCCCAGGGGACCACAGCGTTTTCGGATGCACCGGCGTGCCGGTGGCATCGACAATGTCATAGTCAGCCCGCGACATGATGCCAATCTGCCCGGACTCAGTGAGCCGGAAAGCCAACTCCAGCCCCTCCACACCTTCATCGAGCAAAATCAGCTCAGCATGCTCATCCCCGGCCAGGCGAAAGCTCTCCGACACCACGGCAAAGCGGGCGCCTTCATGAATCCCGGAGAGAACCTGTATTTCCAAGGCAAGCATCAAGCCTCCACGCCACTAAAGCTGCAACGAGATTCGGGTCAAAGGCTGCACCGAAAGCTCAGGAATGATTTCATTGAAGGACAGCACCGGCAGGCGGAACAAGTCGGTCTCCACCATCTTGCGCACATAGCGGCGCAAATCGACCGGCGTGAGAATCACCGGAAACCCCGCCGTGGGCGCGGGGTCCGCCACCACTTCGCGAATGCGATCAACCACGTTCTGAGTGGTTTCCGGATCCAACGCCAAAAAGCTGCCCATGGCGCTTTGCCGGATGGAAGAGCGAACCAAATCTTCAAGCTCGTCATCAAGCAACAGCACATTGAGCACGCCCTGCTGGCTGAATTGATAACTGATCTGCTGGCGCAATGCCACGCGCACATGCTCGGTGAGTGTCACCACATCGCGCTCGCGCTGACCCCAATCGATCAGCGATTGCAAAATGATCTTGATGTTGCGCACCGACACGCCCTCACTCAAAAGCCGCTGCAAGACTTCAGCAAAACGCGACAAGGGCACCACGCGGTTAAATTCCTTCACCAGCTCCGGCTGCGCCTTTTCCACCTCTTGCAAAATCTCGGCGCACTCTTGAATGCCGACGAAAGATTGGACATTCCGCCGCAGCACATCCTCAGCCTGCTGCGAGAGCACTGAGGCGTTGTCCCAGTAGCCGATGCCACATTCAGAAAGCCGCTCGGCATCGGCTTCGCTGGCCCACACCCGCTGAAAGCCGGTGGTGCGATCAGGCTCGACATCGATTTCGATGCCTAAGTTTTCAAGATTGCTGGCTGATTCGCGAATGCAGATCTGCCCTTCGCGAACCTGGTGCAGCAGCATCGGCACCTGATTGATCAGCAACTGCAAGCGCTCCGCGCTCGATGCAGGATTCACGCGGATGGACAAAGGCGGGATGGGCGCGCCCAGCTTGGTGACCAGGCGGTTGCGGGCATCGCGCACGGCATTGACCAGCAGCGTGCGCTGTTCGGCTACCAGCGCGTCGGAGATTTCCAGCACCAAGGGATTGAAGGCAGAAAAGCCACTCAGATCATCAAGCTCCTGTTCGTCGCCGAATTTCGGCGCATCCAGATCGGAATAGCTGGTACCCAAGGCATCGCCATCGCCTTCAGCGATCTCGTCGCCCTCACCCTTCATCGCGGCGCGCAGCTTGAAAAGCCCGCCTGCCATCAACAGCCCGCCCAACACCACGAGGGTGGAAGTGGGCATACCCGGCACCGTGGCAAACACCAGCATCAACCCGCCGGAAATCAACAGCGCCTTGGGCTGAGCGGTCACCTGCTCGACAATATCGCGGCCGATGTTGGTGGTTTTGTCATCCGACTGCACCACCCGGGTGATGATCATGCCCGCCGCCACGGAGATAAGCAGCGCTGGAATCTGGGCGATCAGGCCATCGCCGATAGAAAGAATGCAGTAGAGCTTGGCGGCCGCACTCGCAGTCATATCATGCTGCAAGGTGCCGATGGTGAGCCCGCCCAGCAAATTCACGAAAATGATGATCAGCCCGGCAATGGCATCGCCCTTGACGAATTTCATCGCGCCATCCATCGCGCCGAAGAGCTGGCTTTCTTTTTCCAGCACGCTGCGCCGGCGCCGCGCTTCGTTTTGATCGATGAGGCCGGCGCGCAAATCACTGTCGATCGACATTTGTTTGCCAGGCATCCCATCCAGCGAGAAGCGCGCCGCCACTTCGGCCACCCGCTCACAGCCCTTGGTCACCACCAGGAAATTAACGATGGTGATGATCAAAAACACCACCATCCCGACCACCAGATTGCCGCCCGCCACAAACTGGCCGAAGGTCTCGACGATATGCCCGCCATCACCGGACAAAAGAATTTGCCGGGTGGTGGCCACCGAGATCGCCAGACGAAACAAGGTGGTGAGCAAGAGCACCGACGGGAAGGATGAAAAGGCCAGCGGCCCGGGGAGATAAATCGCCAACACCACCAGCAAAGCAGACACCGCCAGATTGAGCGCGATCAGGATATCCAGCACAAAGACGGGGATGGGCAACACCATCACCACCACGATCGCCACCACCAGCACCGCAGCAGCCAGCTCGGTGCGCGCGGCCACTTTGGTCAGCAGCGAGGTGAGCATGCTGTCGGTTTTCATAAGGCGCCCTCGTCGCTCGTCATGGGGGAGAGGCCTGCCCGCGAGGAAGGCATCGATACCGCTTCAAAGCCCGTTGTCATGGTTTTAAGCCCTCGCCTGTCGGGCACGAATCTCCGCGCGGTAGAGCGCAAGCCGCTGCAAGGTGTGGGCGGCAAGCTGGGCATCCGGGTGCTGGCGCACTTTATTTTCGAGCGCGTCCGGGACATCCTCGCCCAACGACAAGAGGCTGAGCGAGAGCATGACAGCGGCATCATCATCATCGGCCAGATCAACCAGGAGCTTTAACACCGGCACCGCGCGGTGGTAGTAATGAAAGCGCCAAGCCTTGAAGCCGACGCTTTTCAAAAGATCCACCACCACCGGAGGCAGCGGGTTACTCGATCGCGCTTTCAACATCGGTCAGCGTCCCCCTGTGGAATCCTTCGATCAAGGCGATCTCATCCCGCAAGGTGTCGATCACCGAACCCAACCACGGATGCTGCACGCCCTCGCCGTCACCCTGCGCCTGCGCCAAGCGAGACGACTGGGCATCCAGCCAGCTCACCACTGAATGCAGCACATTGGAACGATGGGTGAGCGAGGAAATGGCAGGGCTCACCAGCACGGGATTCATGCGCTCGAATAAACGCAAATCAACGCTGCCCCCCAATTCCGAGGGCAGCACATCGGCCGTCTCGACATCGCGGGGGATGGCAGAAGAACCGGCCATACGGCCGGATTCAATTCTTTGTTGCGGGGCGAGCTCGGCTGCGCCGGACAAGGCATCCGGGCGCCTTGCACCACCGACTCGCTTGACCGAGAAGCTATCGTCACTCATGGCTATTGGTCGGCCATCCGCATGACACGCCGCGTCCAGGTTTCAAAGGTGATGGGGGCCAATGCCCCCGCACCGCCCAGCGGCTGGGCGTACTGGATGTGCAGGCTCTTATTTTCAAGGGTGAAAGAGGAGCCGGCGAATTCAGTCGGGCGGCTCCAGCGACGCTCAAGCCAGCGCATCACGCAGCCTGTCTCGAAGGCGTTGAGCTCAAGATCGAAGACTTCCTGGCGGCTGGCGGTGTTTTCGATCAGGCGAAAGCGGCCGACGCGGTCATCGACCTGGCTTTTGACAGCGGCGGATCCGCGCCCCAGATGAAAGCTCATGCTCACACCGCCTTCATGTCGCGCGGTGCCACGCGCTCAAGATAGGCAGACAGACATTCGCGCCAGGCCGTTTTGGCATCTTCTTCCGGCCACACGCTCTCGGGCAGGTTATTAAATAAACTTGCGGCATAGCTGACCCAAGCCTGTTTGACTTTGTCTTCACCTTCCACATGGGCCAGCAACACATCAGTGACAAAACGCTCCGAGGGGCGCAGATTCGCCAGCCGAATAAGGTCCGTGGCGATCCGTACCGCAGTACGCTTGGCCACCCCACCGCCGCGCACCACCGCCGCGAGCATTTTCTTGGCCCCATCGATCGTTGACATGATGGTTCGAATCGACTGCAGGTTGGTCATGATGGCGTGCAGTTTCGCCGGCGACCGGGAGGACAGCGGCGAGCGCGCATCCTGGGAAAGGATCTTAGCCAGCGTCCCCATAGCCTTGGGGATATCGTGCTCGGGGTAATTCTCGAGGAGATGCAAAACGAGCTCAGCCGCATTCGACGAGCTTGGCAGCGCATCGCGATAGGATTCGCGCATTTGTTTGCGCAGACCCAGATCCTGGGTAGCGTGAGCGATTTCCGAGGTACTGGCCAAATCGGCCTTGATGCGATTGGGCGCACCGATGTTCGGGTCGAAAAGTAACCCAATTGCCACATCGATCTTGCCTTCGAGATCAGGGCGGGAAGAAGCCGCCTGGAACTGCGCTTCGCGCAGGATCAGGAATTGCAAGAAAGGATCAGCTTCCATATCGGACACCACTTGCAGGGCATCCTTGTCACCGGAGATGGCTTTCAGTACGGCCGTCGCGCGGTCAGCCATTTCGGATTTCGACTGACCGGTGCGCTCTTCGAATTTCTTGCGCAGATCGCCGATCGGGGTGAGCGTGGCGAGGTTCTTATAAAGCCCGGCTTGGCGTTTGGCCTGCTCCAGACGGCTGGACAGCGCGACTGAGGCTTGGTCCGCAGCGAAATCCTCGACGGCTTCGGGGTCGAGCGTGGCATAGGTGGCTCTTTTGAGCGCCTGCTCGCGTTTGTCCTTGCCGGCTTTGGCTTCCTTTGACAAATGCGCTTTATCGCCGGCGAAGTTGAGCTCTTCGAGCCCGTTGAGCAACATCGAGGTTTGATTCGGAAGGGTGAGATAGCTTTTTGCGCTATCCCAGGCGTCGCGGGTGTTTTGCAGCAAACCTGCAAATTGCGCCACCACGGCCGAACCTTCGCCTGCGCGCCCCCCCACGGCCGCTTTGCCCAGTTGGCTCGCTTCGGCGGCCACCCCCATCGGGGAGGTTGGCATGTTTAGTTG
>JBEAUN010000329.1:0-2712 GCA_041161415.1 Pseudomonadota bacterium
CCAACACCCGCGTCTTCGCCGCCGACACCCCGGCGTCAAACAAAGTGGACAAAGCCAAATGCTCCGCCAACAAAATATCGCGCCAACGCTCCGCGACCGGCCCCTTCTCACCTTCGGTGAATTTCACGATCACATGCCGCGGGCCATCGGGTGTATCTGCAAACGCCGTGAATTTCGGCTGCTCGCCGCCGGCCGATGAGCCTGGCACCTCCCCTTTGGCCGCCTCGCGCGCCAGCCGGGCATAGGTTTCGCCCTGTTCAGCCACGCCAATCGGGCTTGGCAAATCAGCCACAAGAAACTGCTCACGGGCCAACTCACCGATCAACAGATTGCCCACTCCATCTTGGCCACGCGTGAGCAAAGCCCGCAGCGCATGGGTGTCTGTCCAGTGACTCAAGCGCTCCGGCAGGCCCAGCTCAGCCGCGTAACGCGCCGCATAAGCCCGCCCCAGATACCCCTGCGGCCGCATATCCAAGAGCCACCAGGGCATGCCCTCGCTGTGCAGCGTGACGCCATCTTCCTGACGCATCACAAAGCCCTCGGGATACACCGGAATCAACACCCCCAAGCGCGTCAGCCGGCCCGCCACATCCACACGATAAATCGCCATATCCGGCAAGCCACGGCGCGTGTCACGCCGGGCATAACGAATAGATCGCGCCGCGCCCAGCCGCACCACATCGTCGCCCAAGCCGGCCATCACGCGGGATAAGGTGGGCTGGCTCACGGACAATAAATCAATGAGTTGAGCGGCTGTGGCAGGGCCTTTGGTGAGGTGGTTGAGGAGACTTTCGGCGTAGATGGACATGGCAGCCAAATGGATCCGTGAATAGATAGTTGCATTGAGTATAAGGCAATTTAAAAACAGCAGGGCCACACATCTCAGCCTGACACCTTTCACACTCAAACAAAGCGGATACCAACCATGAACAAAGCCTAAGCACAAGGACAAGGAAGGCAGGTTAGAATCCCAACCGACGAACGGCATCTCGTGCCCGCCCGGCCAGACAAGGCGGGTTGGCTTGACCCCACAGCCGCGTCGTCGCGACAACAACAAACAACAGAGCTATGCCTGAAAAAGCAGAAGTCGCCCTTCCTGAGACCGCGAGTCTTTCAGCCGCGGCGCCCGGTAAATTCCGCTGGCCGACAGCGCTGCTTTGGCTCTGCCTCTTCTTCGCCTTTGCTTTCTGGCTAAAAAACGCCTTTACCCCCGCCCCGCCTCACCCTTACATCAAGGCCGAAACTGAAGCCGGCGTGAGTGTCACACTCCTCAACTACGGCACCCCCGACCGACATCGCTGCGAACAGCAAGTCGCGGATATGTCCCGCGCCATGCAAAGCGCCTGCCCGGTGTGCAAAGTGGTTGAGCGCGGTTGCAAGGCTGAGCTTAGCGAGGAGGAATATGACTGGCTGTCCGACCAGCCGCTTACGGCCCCTTCCGCGCGGAGCGCCGAGGGAGTGATCGTTTTCCAAGCTCCGGCCTCAGAATTGGCTCACGCCACCTGCCGCCTGAGCGAAGGACACAACGCGGGCGATACGCTGCGTTGCTTCGCCCCTGGTGCAGATCGCCCCTACCCCGCAGACCAGCAGAAACGCATCAATAAAGCGACAAGGAATTTCGACGCACTGATGATCCTCACCGGCTCGCTCGCGGGTCTGATCGTCTCGCTACTGTTATCCAGCCGGCTCCTGGGCGCAACCGCGCCACTATCACGGGTGTGGACAGTCAAGCTCACACTCGCCGCCTTCGATCTGCTCGTCATGCTGTCGGCCTATGCCGTGCTCGGTTTCCCTGATTTCGACGAACCACTAGCTCTTCGCCAATTCGACCAGAAAAACCTGCTGACCCACGCTGCACTGGTGGTCATCACACTCACCATGTTCTGGGTGGTGCTCGAGCACTACACCCGGCGGCGCCCGTTTTGGGATGAATTACGCGAAATATTCCGCACCTTGTGGATTCAGATCCTGCTCGCCGGTGCCGCGGTGTTTTACCTCGGGCTCGAGTCTGGCCGGGGGCTTACGCTTGTGACTTGGGCCACGCTATTTATCGCGCTGCCACTTGGCCGCGCGGCAGCAAAACAACTTCTCGATTCCTGCGGCTTGTGGAAGCAACCCACAGTCATCGTCGGAACGGGAGATAACGCAAAGGACGCCTACCTTGCCGTCGTTAATGAGGGGTGTCTCGGGTATGACGTTATCGGCTTAATCCCCACCCCAGCCACCGACCCCAGCGCGCGCAACATTACAATCCGGGGCCGCGTGATCCCCATCCTGAATGGCACCGACCCGTGCAAGACAATCGCATCGCTTAACGCCCCACAGATCATCATCGCGCTCGACACCACCAGCCCACCGGAAAAGCAACGCATGATCCGCCAGATCACCAGCAGCTGCCGGAATATTCACTTCATTCCCAGCATCCGCGGTTTGCCGCTGTTTGGCACGCAGTTGTCGCATTTTTTCAGCCATGAAGTGCTCTTCCTGACGGTACGCAACAACCTGTCGCGACGTAGCTACCGCTGGGTCAAGCGGGGTTTTGACCTAATCTGCGCAACAATCGGTCTGATCCTACTCTCACCTCTGTTTGTCGGCCTCGCATGGCTAATCAGGCAGGACGGCGGCAACGCGCTCTACGGCCACACGCGCATAGGGCGTCAAGGTAAGCCTTTTCAGTGCCTCAAATTCCGATCAATGCGAATGGACGCTGAC
>JBEAUN010000006.1:0-15982 GCA_041161415.1 Pseudomonadota bacterium
ACCGATACGCCGAGAACCAAGTGTGCCGGGGTGCGAATCAACGGGAGCAGGGAAAAAATGCGCCTCGCGGCGTAGGGGATTGTTTTTGATTTTTGACACGGAGGGGCTAATGGGCGACCCCTTGCAATGCGCTCTCGTGGGATGTGTGCGGGCACACGCCCCCGCGAGGAAATGACCTCGGTAAATCAGAAGCCGGGCTCAAAAAGCCGGACTCCCCGTCCCATCGCTCTCTCTGCAACCGCTCTAAATCTATCCCCACCTTTGTGATTGTCAGCCATTACAGCCGACAACGCCGGGCATCATTTGCCCGGGAACCAAGCCTCGAGATCACCTACTACATTCAGAGTGTTTTGAGATTGCCGACCAACCCGGTGAGGCGGGTCGCCCTGTTTGAATGTGCGATTGTGTTGAGGGGGAAACATGGAAATTACGCCTGAATTGGCTGCTTCTGCTTCTAATTGGATCAACCAGAATATTGATCTTGTTGACGAGGCCAGCGCGCCTGGGTCGGGTGCTGACCACTTGGTGAGTCTGGAAGATGTGAAGGCGTATGTGGGCAACCACAGCGATGCGCCCGAAGAGCTTGCTGTCATCTCGGAAAGCCCTGAGAACTGGGGCGCGTTCCTTGCTTCGGTTGGCCAGCCCATGGCAGAGGGATCGGACCCTAATGGCATTGTTTATTTCGCTGACATGAACATGTCCGAGCAAGCGTCCGTATCGACACTCGCTCATGATGCCATGCCCAGTGGCGAGGTAATGACGGGTGAGATGGCAGTTGCCACAACTAAGCCAGCCGTCGATGGCCACGCTGGTATGCCAGCCGGGGATGGTGTGCCATCAGAATCCGCCGCGCTATCAGGCGATCCTGCCATGGCTCATGGTGAGGCGATGCCCACTGGGATGGCAACGGCCGCTGGTGTCCCAGCCCACCAAGGTCATGAGTCCATGACCATAGGTGATGAGGTGCCGCTTCATGATACAGGTAGCCATCACTTTGCCACGGAATACGCAGGCCACGGGCCCAGCCGCAGCATCATTTCAGCAGTGGGCCAACAGCTCGGATTGCCCTCGATAGAAGACCTCAAGGGGCGTATGGATGCGCTTGGGTTTGAGGGCTTCACCAGCCCCATGCATCCTGAGGAGACGAAGCTCGATGCGACCTACACCGTGCTGGCGGCACTGGAGAAAATCAAGATGCTGCCGCCCAGCACGTTTGGTGGTGCGGAGGAAGGCGGCATCAACAAGCAGGCTGGCCTGGTGTATGGCTCACTCAAGATGGCCGCTTTAAGTGGCGACGCGAATGCCGTGCGTGACATCCTCAGACAAAATGGCGGCAATGACTTCGGGCTTTCTGATGCCCAGTTGCTCCATGTGTGGGGGAATGCGGAGGGTTGGAATCTGCACACCATTATCCAGCCCGGTGCTTGGGTGGGTAATGCAATTCACATGACAGGCCTGAATTACGCAGACACGAACCCGGATGACGGCATCACTTGGGATCCAGCCCGGGCTTCCGGTGGGTATAACGATACCGGTATGGCCTCGCAGTGGGGGTGGTTCGAAGGGGCGCTCAAACTGGAAGACTGGACGCGCTGAATAGGCTGAAAAAAAGGGGGTGCATGACGCCCCTTTTTTCAGCACACCTCTTTTGCGGGGGCAACCCTTTCGCTTCCGCCGCCTTTGCGTTTGACGACATACATCGCTTGATCGGCCATCATCAGAAGCTTTGTCACTTCGATACCGTGATCGGGATAAAGTGCGATCCCGATGCTGGCAGATTGCTGGAAGGGGCCTGCGCTTTGGAGGGCTTCTTGCAGTTTTCTGGCGACACGCAGCACATCTTGATCACTCCCCACGCGTGGCAACAGGGCCGCGAATTCATCGCCGCCGAGCCGGGCAACGGTGTCTGACTGCCGCAGACTCATGCGCAATGTATTGGCCAGTGTCATCAGCGCACGGTCGCCAGCGGCGTGGCCGAAGTGGTCGTTGATAGTTTTGAAATGGTCGAGATCGATCATCATGAGGGCCAGTCGCGAGCCCTCGCGACGTGCCTGACGCAGGGCGTGTTCCAGCCGGTCGGTGAAAAGTCGCCGGTTAGGCAGCCCGGTGAGCGTATCGTGATAGGCAAGGTGCCGGTAGCGTTCTTCTTCTTCGCGTTTTTGGCTGATGTCGATGGCGATGCCTTGGAAGCCTCCAAATTGGCGTGCGTGATTGTGCCGAGGCACGCCGGATAGCGAGAACCAATGGCGGCTGTGGTCAGTGAGCTCGAAGAGACATTCCAGGTCGCGGAAGGCTTGTCTGGCGAGGAGGGCGGCCAGTGCAATCTCGGTCGGTGAGGACTCGCGAAGCAGGTGGGCGGGCCAATTGCTCAGGCGCTGTTTCAGCAGGCTATCGGGGTTGATCGCACCGCGCTCGATCAGCGGGCCTGCCAGGGCGCTAAAGCGTAGCGCGGTATCGAGCTCCCAGCGGAAATCGCAAGCAAGCTTGAGCAGTGCGGCCAGATCATCGGGGCTCGCTGAGCAGGCTTGGAGAGGCATTGTCATGATCGGCTCGCCGTGCGTGGTCCTGGGATGCTAATCTGCCCGACGGTTTTTGTTTGTTGTGTCTTTCACATGCCTTCAGCGATCAGCTATTGCGGACGTTTCGCCCCCACGCCCAGCGGGCCTTTGCATTTTGGTTCGCTGGTGGCGGCGCTGGCCAGCGCACTGGATGCCGCGCGTGCCGGCGGGCAGTGGTTGTTGCGCATCGAGGATGTGGACACCCCGCGCGTGGTGAGCGGTGCCGGTGACATGATTCTGCGTGAGTTGGAGCGGCTTGGCTTTGCCTGGTCGGGGCCGGTGATGTGGCAGAGCGCGCGCAAAGAGGCTTATCAGGCGGCGTTTGACACCTTGGTGATGCGTGGGCTCATCTACCCTTGCGGGTGTTCCCGCAAGGAGATGGCGGATTCAGCGCTTGCTACCGATGGCTCACGGCGTTATCCGGGCACCTGCCGCGCCGGCTTGCCCTCGGGAAAAACCGCGCGGGCCTGGCGCTTGCGGCTGCCCCCCGGCGTGGTGGGTTTCGATGATCGCATTCAAGGCCGCATCGAGGAGGATGTGTCTGCCGATGGCGGCGATTTCGTGGTGTTGCGTGCGGATGGGGTGTTCGCCTATCAGCTTGCGGTGGTGGTGGATGATGCCGCGCAGGGCGTGACCGATGTGGTGCGCGGCGCGGATTTGCTTGCTTCCACCTTGCGCCAGCGTCTTGTTCAGCAGGCTTTGGGCGTGCCTGCGCCGCGTTATGCGCATGTGCCGGTGGTGCTGGATGAATCGGGTGACAAGCTCTCCAAGCAGACCCTGGCGGCGCCTTTGTCGGAGATGCCAGCAAGCGAAGCGCTGTGCGCGGCGCTGCGCTTTCTGGGGCAAGCCGTGCCGCCAGACATGGCCGCGGCCACGGTGGAAGAGATCTGGGCCTTTGCCCGCGCAGTGTGGGATGCGGACAAAGTGCCGCACTCGCGGGGAATCGTGTTCAGCCCTCGCTGCGCACTCGGTTGATCCGCACCACCTCGGGCACCCGGCGCACATTGCGCATCACCCGCGCCAGATGTTGCCGGCTGGTGACTTGCAGTGTGAAGTGCAGCAGGGTGTGAGCGTTGCGGTCCTGATCCATGGTGACGTTGAGAATATTCGATTCGGCATTGCCGATTTCAGTGGTCACCTTGCCCAGCACGCCACGCCGGTCTTCGATCACCACGCGGATCTGCACTTCATAGAGCTTGCCATCGGCGAGCTCCCATTCCACATCCACCCAGCGGTCGCGCTCATTGCGGGTTTTGGCGGCAGCCGGGCAATCGTGGGTATGAATCTCCAGCCCTTGGCCCTTGCGGATGAGGCCCAAGATTGGATCGCCCGGAATCGGCCGGCAGCAGCGGGCGATCTGCACCGCCATGCCATCCGAGCCGCGAATCATGATCGGGGCGCTGCGTGGCTTGGGGCCTTCCGGCGTGCTGGCGGCGGGGGCACCTTCATTGAGGCGTCGCGCCACGATGGCGGCCAGCCGCTTGCCAAGGCCGATGTCGGTGAGCACTTCTTCGCGGGATTTGGTGCCGGCGGTGCGCAAGAAGCGCTCCCAGGCGCCCTCGCTGATGGTGCCCGGGTCGGTGCCTTGCAAGCGCATTGCCTGATTAAGGAGCCGCTGCCCCAGCGCGGCCGATTCTTCGGTTTGCTGGGTTTTCAGAAAATGGCGAATCTGCGCGCGGGCTTTGCCGGTTTTCACATACCCCAGCCACGCCGGATTGGGGTTGGCGTGCGCCGCAGTGATGATTTCCACCTGATCGCCATTACGCAATTCAGTGCGCAGCGGCATCAGCTCTTGGTTGATGCGACACGCCACGCAGCGGTTGCCGATATCGGTGTGCACCGCGTAGGCGAAATCCACCGCAGTGGCGCCGCGCGGCATTGGCAAAATTTTGCCCTGCGGGGTGAAGACATAGACCTCATCCGGGAAGAGATCGATCTTCACATGCTCCAGAAACTCGCTGGAGTCGCCGCTGGTTTTTTGCAATTCGATCAGCGATTGCAGCCACAGGTGCGTCTTGCGTTGCAGGTCGTTGAGCGCTTCGTCGTCTTTGTAGAGCCAGTGCGAAGCCACGCCGGATTCGCCCACGCGATGCATCTCCGCAGTGCGAATCTGCACTTCCACCGGGGTGCCATACGGCCCGATCAGCGTGGTGTGGAGCGATTGATAGCCATTGGCCTTGGGGATGGCGATGTAATCCTTGAATTTGCCCGGCACAGGTTTGTAAAGCCCATGCAGCGCACCCAGCGCGAGGTAGCAGGTGGGCGTGTCCCTGACGATGATGCGAAAGCCGTAGATATCGAGCACCTGCGTGAAGGAGAGGTGCTTGTCGCGCATCTTGTGATAGATGCTGTAGAGGCTCTTTTCGCGGCCCTGCACTTCGGCCTGGATATGACACGCCGGCAGCCGCTCGCGAATCGCGTTGAGGATTTTTTCCACCACATCGCGGCGGTTACCGCGGGCGGCTTTGACCGCTTTGGAAAGCACCCGGTGGCGCATCGGGTGGGTGTGCTTAAAAGCGAGCTCTTGCAGCTCGCGATAGACATTGTTGAGCCCCAGCCGATTGGCGATCGGGGCGTAGATTTCGAGTGTCTCGCTGGCGATGCGCCGGCGTTTGTCCGGGCGCATCGAATCGAGCGTGCGCATGTTGTGCAGGCGGTCGGCGAGCTTGATGAGGATGACGCGCACATCACGTGCCATCGCCAGCAGCATCTTGCGGAAGTTTTCGGCCTGCGCTTCCTGGTGCGAGCGAAATTCGATCTTGTCGAGCTTGGATACGCCATCGACCAGATCCGCGGCGGATTTGCCGAAGCGGTCGGTGATTTCGAGCTTGGTGATGGTGGTGTCTTCCATCACGTCATGCAAAAGCGCGGCGATCAGCGCTTGCGGGTCGAGATGCCAGCTCGACAAAATCTCTGCCACGGCCACCGGGTGGGTGATGTAAGGCTCGCCGCTTTTACGGAATTGCCCGCAATGCGCCTCGGCGCCGAAGCGATAGGCGGCTTCAATGCGGGTGATGTCCTCGGACTTGAGATAAGCCAGGCTCGCACGAAAACGCTGAAAATCGAGCGAGTCGACACTCGATTTCAGCGGCGGGCTGTTGTCGTGGACCTGGGGAGGATTCTGCATACTTCTATCCTACCCCAGAGAAGGCGCGTGCGCCTCAGGAGATACTCAACAAGCGCTCAAGGCTGGCTGCGGCTCAGCACCTCAACGCCCACCAGGCCTTCGGCCACTTCGCGTAGCGCGAGCACCGTGGCTTTGTCATTGTCGATGTCGACTTGCGGGCTGCTGCCAGCCGCGATCTGGCGGGCGCGGTAGGTGGCGGCCAGGGTGAGCTGGAAGCGGTTGGGGATTCTGCGCAGACAATCTTCAACGGTGACACGGGCCATGATGGGTTCCTGTTCAGTCTTGAATCAAAGCACGGAAGAAGTCAGGCTCCGCGGTGCGTTGTTGGGCCAGCGTGAGTCGCCGGGTGCGCACCACAGCGGCCAGATCGGCCACCGCTTCTTCCAGTTGGCGGTTGATTATAACGTAGTCGAATTCGCCGACGTGGCGCATCTCGTCGCGGGCGCCCAGCACACGGCGGTGAATCACATCGGCGCTATCCTGCCCGCGGGCGGTCAAGCGCCGCTCGAGCTCTTCGACGGAAGGGGGCAGAATGAAGATGCCCACCGCCCCGGGAAATCGCGCGCGCACTTGCTGGGCGCCTTGCCAGTCGATTTCGAGCAGCACATCGCGCCCGGCGGCAATGCGCGATTCCAGCCACTTGCGCGAGGTGCCGTAAAAATTGCCATGCACCTCGGCCCACTCGAGAAATTCACCGGCATCGCGCATGCGGGCGAAGCGATCGACATCGACAAAGTGGTAATCCTGGCCATCGGTCTCACCTGGGCGGGGCGCGCGGGTGGTGGTGGAGATGGATTTTTCAATGCCGGCATCTTGGGCGAGCAGGTGATGCACCAGCGTGGTCTTGCCCGCGCCCGAAGGCGCGGTGAGGATGAAAAGATTGCCGCTGGTCATGATTAAGATTTACCGTGCTCGGGGTGGGTGTGGATGTGGCCAATGCCCTCATGTGCGACGCCCTCGCCAGCGGCGGCATGGCCATGATGGCCGCGACGCAGGGCGTCATGGATGTGCGGCTCATGATGCATGAATTGCGGCATCAGCGAGCCCAGCAGCATGCCGCCGATGGCAAAGAAAAGCCCCATCAGCTGCGCTGGCACGATGAAATTTTCAGCGGCGAAAATATGCACCGTGAGCCAGGCCGCCACGCCGCCGAGGATGGCAAACATCGCACCCTGACGGGTGGCGCGGCGCCAGAAAAGCCCGGCCACCAGCGGCACGAATGCGACCACCAGGGTGATCTGATAAGCGTTCTCCACCATGTGGAAAATGCTGGCATCAGAATGCATCGCATAGAGCGTCACCAGCAGCGTGAAGATGAGCGTGACCATACGCATGGTGAGCAAGAGCTTGCGGTCGGACATATCCTTGAACATCGGCCGCAGGATGTTTTCAGTGAAGGTGACCGAGGGTGCCAGCAGCGTGGCTGAGGCGCAGCTCTTGATGGCGGAAAGCAAGGCGCCGAAGAACATGATCTGCACAAACAACGGCGCATGATCGAGCACCAGCGTCGGCAGGATGAGTTGCGGGTCGTCGTTGATGAGCTTTTCCACCATTTCCGGTGCGATCAGCGTGGCGGAATAAGCCAGAAACATCGGCACGAAGGCGAAACCGAGATAGAGCGAGCCGCCCAGCACCGAGCCCCACTTGGCGATTTTTTCTGTGCGGGCGGAGGTGACGCGCTGGAACACGTCCTGCTGCGGTATCGAGCCGAACATCATGGTCACGGCCGCCGCGGTGAAGGCGAGGATTTCCGCGGTATTCATTGACGGCCAGAAGGAGAATTTGCCCGCCTCGATGGCGTGATTCACCACCGTGCCCACCCCGCCGGCCAGGTCAGCCACAGTGCCGCCAATCAGCAGCATGCCAATCACGATAATGATCATCTGCAGGAAGTCGGTGATCGCCACCGCCCACATGCCGCCGAAGAAGGTGTAGATCAGAATCGTCATCGAGCCGATCCACATGCCGGCGACCTTGCTGATCACCCCGCCCGACACCACATTGAACACCAGCCCCAGCGCGGTGATCTGCGCCCCCACCCAGCCCAGATACGAAATGACAATGGCGAGCGTGGTGAGCACTTCAACGGTGCGGCCATAGCGCTTTTGATAGAAGTCGCCGATGGTCAGCAGATTCATGCGGTAGAGCGGCACCGCGAAAAAAAGCCCCACCAAAATAAGACACATCGAGGCGCCGAAGGGGTCAGACACCACCCCGCCCAAGCCCTCTTTCAAAAAGGTGGCCGGAATGCCCAGCACCGCCTCGGCGCCGAACCAAGTGGCAAACACCACCGCGACCACCATGTAGAAGGGCAAATGCCGCCCCGCCACTGCGAAATCCTTGGTGTTATGTACTCGGGTAGCGGCATAGAGGCCGATCAGAACCGAGATAATCCAGTAAATGATGACGAACCAGAAAAGTGTGCTCATGGCAGACGGCCCGATGGAAAACTAAAGCGCGGAATATACCGCGTAATGAGACACTTGCGGGGGTTTCGCCGGGGGAATTTTCAAAGCGGGGGCAGCGCGTGTTTGGCCCGTGCCCGCTGGCATTTGTCATCGCCGGGCAGCACCTCGCGGCAGGGCGAGGGGCGATGGGCGTAGATGCGGCAGGCGGTGGCCCCGCCCACGCGGCCTTCAAGCGCCGCGCAGTGCGGCGCGGCCCGGTGGGTGCCGGCCATGCAGGACAGGTGGGGCGTGAGTTTTTCAATGAGCGCGGGGCTCACTTGGGATTCATCAATCTCGGCCCAATAAAACGACACACGAAAGGCCGCACAGCAGGCGCCGCAGCTCAGGCACGGGTTATCGCTCATGCTGCCCGGGCCGCCAGCGATAAAAAGGCCTCATGGGCAGACAGCCAAATGCGGCCTTCGAGCCGCTTGCCAAGCGCGGTGGGGAGCAGGCGCTCCATCACCGGCCCCTTGATCTCGGCCATCGATAATTGAATGCCCTGCTCGGCGAGCCGTTGCTCGAGCGACAAGAGCATCTCGAGCGCGGTGCTATCGATGCGATTGACGGCCGACATAATGAGCAGCAAATGCTGAGCGAGCGGCTGTGCGGCCAGACGGGATTGCAGCGCGCGCTCCACAGCCGTGGCATTGCCGAAAAACAGATTTTCATCAACGCGAATGGCCAGCACATGGGGCAGGGTTTCCACGCTGTAGCGCTCGACATTGCGAAAATGCTCGCTGCCGGGCACACGGCCGACGATCGCCATATGCGGGTGGGCGCTGCGCCACACCAGCACCGCAAAGGAGAGAATCACCCCGCTCACGATGCCGGTCTCGACCCCCACCAACACCACGCCGAAGAAGGTGCCCAATAGCGCGATGGCATCGCCCCGGTCGTAACGCAGAGTTTTGCGCAGCGTGGCCAGATCGAAAAGCGATAACACCGCGACCATGATGGTGGCCGCCAGCACGCAGTGCGGCAGGTGGGCAAACCAGCTGCTGGCAAAAATCAGCACCAGCGCCATCAGCACAGCGGAAATCACCCCCGAGAGCGGGGTGTGTGCGCCGGCGGAGAAATTCACCACCGAGCGGGAAAAGCCGCCCGCCACGGCATAGCCACCACAGGCGGCGCTGGCGATATTGGCCGCGCCCAGGCCAAATAACTCGCGGTCGGGGTCGATGCGCTGTTTGCGTTGTGTGGCGAGCGATTGGCCCACCGACACACTTTCCACAAAGCCCACCACACCGATCAGCAAGGCCGGCAGCCATAGCGCGGCGAGTGTTGGCAGATCGGGCGTCACCGCCCAGAGCGAGGGCAAGCCGGCCGGCACCGCGCCCACCACGGCAATGCCCTGGGTAAGATGCCAATCGAATCGCGCCACCAGCAGCGTGGAGAAGATCACGGTCAGCATTGGCATCAGCCGCGCAATCAGCCCCGCGCGATCAGCCCGCAGCCCCCAGCCCACCAAAAGCTTGGGCAGCAGGGCGCGGGAAAACACCAGCAGCGCGATCGTGGCCAGCCCCAAGTTCGCGGCCAGGGGATTGATCGCATCGGCATGGCTGACCAGGCCCGCCAACAGCGCCGGCGTGTTGGCCGCGGCGAACTGCAGCCCCAGCAGCGGTTTTAATTGCCCAAGGGTGATGATCACCGCCGAGCCGCTGATAAAGCCACTGGTCACCGGGTGGCTCAAAAAATGCGCCAGCATGCCAAGCCGCAAGCAGCCAAAGAGCACCAGCATCAGGCCCGAGAGCAAGGCAAGCTGCATGGCGAGCGCGATGTATTCCTGCGAGCCGGGTGTCGCCAAGGGCGACAGCGCGCTGGCGGTCATGAGCGAGGCCACGGCCACCGGGCCGACTGAGAGCGTCATGCTGCTGCCAAACAGCGCATACGCCAAAAGCGGCGCGATGCTCGCATATAACCCCACTTGCGGGGGCAGCCCGGCCAGCATGGCATAGGCGAGGCTTTGCGGAATCAGCATCACCGCGACGATCAAGCCAGCGCTGACATCGCCGGGCAGACAATCGCGTCGGTAATCACGTAGCCAGGCCGGGCGCGGCAGCCTCATGCGCGCGTCCGCTTTTTTTCGATGACTTCGAAAAGCCCCATCCCGGCCAGCATGGCCACCACGAAAATGAGCGCTGGCACAGAGCCCGCGCCTAGCGCGGTGAGCGCAGGCCCCGGGCAAAAGCCGGCTAGCGCCCAGCCTGCGCCGAACACGAGGCTGCCGCCGATAAGCCGCGCGTCGATATCGCGCCGGGTGGGAAGCTGCATCGGGGTGCCCAAGAGGGTGGTGCCGCGCTTTTTGGCCACTTGAAAGGCCACCAGCCCCACCGCAATCGCGCCGCCCATGACGAAGGCCAGCGAGGGGTCCCAGCGGCCGGCCAAATCTAGAAAGCCTTGCACCTTGGCAGGGTTGGCCATGCCGGCGAGGAGGAGCCCGATGCCAAAAATCAGGCCGCAGATAAAGGCAATCGCCGCGTGCATGTCAGGCCCCCAGATTGAGCAGATGGCGGATGAGATACATCGTGGCAAAGCCGCTGGCCATGAAGCACAGCGTGGCCACTAGCGAGCGCGCCGATAATCGCGATAATCCGCACACGCCATGGCCGCTGGTGCAGCCCGCGCCATAGCGGGTGCCCAGGCCCACCAGCAGCCCCGCCACGATCAGCAAAGGTGTGCTGGCGGCGACTTCGATGGGCGGCAGGGCAGCGAAAAGTTGATAGGCCCCGGGTGCTGCCATGAGCCCGAGGATGAAAGCGATGCGCCAGCCGCGATCACCGGCCCGGGCGGTGCCCAAAAAGCCGCCGATAATGCCGCTGATGCCGGCGATCCGGCCCAAGAAGAGCACCAGCAAGGCGCTCGCCAAGCCAATCAACAGGCCGCCGGCAAACGCCGGCAGCGGGGTGAATTGCGCCCAATCAATCATCTGAGACCTCCTTGTTTGCAGACTCGATTTTATTCGTCAAACTGGTGTTTTGGCGTATCTGAATCGAGGGGTGTGCGATGAATCCGCTGGTGGAGTCCTTTTTCGATGAGGCAACCTCGACCTTCACCCATGTGGTGTATGCCGGGCCGGGCAGCGACTGCGCGATTATTGATTCCGTGTTGGACTATGACCCGAAATCCGGGCGCACCTCGCGCATTTCAGCTGACAAGGTGATCGCTTTTGTGCGCGCGCAATCGCTGCGGGTGGCCTGGATTCTGGAAACCCACGCCCACGCCGATCATCTGTCGGCCGCGCCTTATCTCAAGCGCGAATTGGGTGGCAAAACCGCGATTGGCAAGCATATCTCCACAGTGCAGGGCGTGTTCAAGAAGGTCTTCAATCTTGAAGACGAATTCAAAATCGATGGCTCGCAGTTTGATCATCTGTTTGCCGATGGCGAGCAGTTTTTCATCGGTGCGCTCACCGCCCGCGTAATGCACACGCCGGGCCACACGCCGGCTTGTGTGAGCTATGTGGTGGGCGATGCGGTGTTCTTGGGTGATACCTTATTTGCCCCGGATGTGGGCACGGCACGCTGCGATTTCCCCGGCGGCGATGCGCGCGCCTTGTATCAATCGGTCAAACGGCTGCTGGCCTTGCCGGACGACACGCGGCTTTTTTTGTGTCACGACTACCTGCCCAGCCCGCGGCAGGTGCAGGCTTTTTCCACCGTGGCGGCCGAGCGCCAAGGCAATATCCATGTGCATGATGGCGTGGATGAGGCGGGCTTTGTCGCTATGCGATTGGCGCGCGATAAAACACTGGCGATGCCGGTGTTGATTCTGCCTGCGGTGCAGGTGAATATTCGCGCTGGCGAATTTCCGCCGCCGGAGCAAAATGGGGTGCGGTATTTGAAGATTCCGCTGGATGTGTTGTGAGCCGACTGGTGGCTCATCGCATGTGAATTGTGCGTGAATTGACAGCGCAATTGATCGCATCGGCTTATAGTCGGCGCGATGAATGTGCTCTTTTGCTCGACCAATGGCCATCTGCCCCAAAGCGTGGGCGGCACTGAATGCAACACCCACGAGACGGCGCTGCAGCTTACCGCCCAAGGCCACCGGGCAGTTGTGCTCGCGGCCTTGATGCCCACCGGGTGGCTCACCTTTTGGTTGCGTGCGCGGCGTCATTTGCTGCGCGATGAATACCCTGTTGATCAACACTTGGGCTACCCGGTGTATCGGGTGTGTAGCCCGCCAGAAGCGCTTGCAGCGATTTGCAAGGCGCAGGCGATCGATGTGATCGTGGTGAATCAAAATCACCGCGCGCTGGCCCGGGCGGCGCTCGCCACCGGGCGGCCTTGCGTGATGTATGTGCATTGCACGGATTTTGTCGATCTGGGCGCGCATCCATCGCTCCACTTCATCAGCAATTCCACCTTCACCGCGCAGCGCTTGCGCGAACGCTATGGCCAGCCTTCAGCCGTCATTCGTCCTTGGATCGAGCCTGCGCGTTATCGGGTGACGTCCAGCCGCCAGACGGTTTTGTTTGTGAATCCGCACCCCTTCAAGGGCGTGGATATCGCCTTGGCGCTTGCTCGCCGCCGGCCGGATATTCCCTTTTTGTTTGTTGAGAGCTGGCCGATGAAGCGGGCGATGCGTGCGCACTATCGGGCGTTGGCGTCCCACTGTCCGAATATCCGCTGGCATGCTCCGGTTTCCGATATGACACGCATGTATCGGCAAGCGCGGATTTTGCTCATGCCCAGTCAGTGGGAAGAAACCTGGGGACGGGTGGCGAGCGAAGCGCAAGTGAGCGGCATTCCGGTGATCGCCACACGCCGCGCCGGGCTGCCGGAATCGGTGGGCCCGGGCGGGATTTTGGTGGAGCCCAATAGCGATTTTGAGGCCTGGCACGACGCGCTTTCCACGCTTTGGGATAATGCAGCGGCGTATCAAAAATTCAGCCAGGCGGCGCGTGCGTATTCAGCGCGTGAGGAGATTGCGCCGAGGATGCTGTTGTCGCGTTTGATGGGTGTGCTGGAAGCCGCGAAAACTAGCGGCGCGAGAGATCCTGCAGTGCGCGAAAGGTGTGCAGATTTTTCGAGCGCAGTGCCGGGATGAGGGCAAGGAAAAGTTGCGCGCTGGCGAGCGCATCGCCCAGTGCGCTGTGGCGGGCGATATTGTCGATGCAGAAGTGAGCAGTCCAGTCATCGAGCGAGGCGAAGCGCGCAGGCGCTTGCGGGCAGGCGGCACGCGCGATCGGCGCGAGATCCGCCCATTCATGATTGAAGCGCAGCTGCAGGGTGTCACGCAGCGCCTTATCCACCATGCCCTGATCGAATGGCGCATGAAAGGCCAAAAGCGGCGCGCTGCCCACATACTCCAGAAAATCCAGCAAGGCCGCAGTTGGCGCCATGCCGCTTTGCTGCGCGCTGCCGCCGATGCCGTGGATGAGAATATTGTCGCGGCTGGAGGCGGCGTCTTGCCGGAGCACGACATCGAAGCTGTCGGCGAGCACAATGCGCGCGCCTTCGATCGCCACGGCGCCAATCGAAATCAGCCGGTCGGCGTGAAGATCGAGCCCGCTGGATTCCACATCCACCACCACCAGCCGCGACTGCGAAAGCGGCGCGGTGAGATCGACGCGGCGTGATGCTTTCCAGGCGGCGAGCCGCGCGGCTTGGGGGGCGTCAAGCGCGGGGCGTGGGCGGCGGAGAAAGTGTGGAAGCCAGGTCATCGTTGGGGATCGATCTGCCAATCAAAGCGGCGCTTTAAGGATAATCAAGCGCAAGCTTGTGTTGCAGCTTTCGCGCCTGTCGGAACGATTCGCGCAGGATGCGACGCTCCAGCGGATTCAAGCTGTCGGGGGCGAGCTGGTTGGTAAGCGGCGCGCCGCTTGCCGCTTGTTCATGATGCAGGCGCAGGCGCATCAGCTGAATGAACAAGAACGCATCGATATACGCTTCGCCCTCGCGTGCCTCCAGATGCCCTTGTTGCATCAGATCGCGAAAGCGGCCCACGGTGCTGGTCTGTTTGCTGCCCCGGGCCAGCCCCAGGATGCGCGCGCCATCGACAAAGGGCGTCACACCGCACATTTTCAGATCGAGCGTGTTGTCATCCGCGGTGATGAATTCGCGCACCACGCCCAGCGGCGGCTTGTTGCGCAGCGCATTGGCGGCCATTTGATGCAAGAAGCGTGGATTGCGCGCGGCTTTTTCCGCCAGCCAGTCGCGCAGCGTTAGCGCCAGCGGCAGGTGGCCGAAGAGGCCGCGGAAATCGAAAAAGATCGCGGCATTGAGCAGCGCTTTCGGGTCGCCCTGATCAAGCCACTGCGAGAAGGTTTGCTGCCATTCTTGCAGCGACAAGCACCACTTCGGGTTGGACGCCATCACCTCGCCTTTGCACAGCGGAAAACCACAGGCATCGAGCGCTTCATTGATGTGGCGCGCCCATGACAGTAGCGCCCTGCGCACGCCTTCGGCGCTTTGGCCGGGCGGCACGGCGAAGAGGATGCCGTTGTCCTGATCGGTGTTGAGCGTTTGCTCAAGCCGGCCTTCCGAGCCCAGCGCCAGCCAGCAAAATTCCAGCCCCGCCAAGGGCGAGGCTTGCAAGCTGAGCTGGAGGATGCGCTCGGTGAGCACATCATTGAGCGTGGAGATGATTTGCGATAACTGCTCTGCGCCCACGCCTTGGGCCAGCAGGGTGTGCGCCAGCTCGCGGATATCGGCGGCGCAGGTCTTGAGCGTGTCCAGCGATTCGGCATGGCGGATGGTGTCGCCCACTTGCCGCGGGCCCAGCCGCTGCAAGGAAAAAAGATCGCGCTCGGACACCAGCCCCACTAGTTTGTCGTGTTCGACCACCAGCACATGGCGAAACCCATGGCGGGCCATCAACAGCGCGGCATCATGGGCGAAGGCATGGGGCGGCATCGACACCGGGTTGGGCGTCATCACCTCGTCGAATCGGCATTGCAAATCGCGCCCGGGCAGTACCACCCGGGGCAGAATATCGCGCAGAGTAAAGATGCCGACCGGCCGATGCGCCGCATCCACCGCGACCATCGAGCCGATGCCATGCCGCGCCATGATGGCCACCACCTCGGCCAGCGGCGTGTGTGGCGCGCAGGTCAGCGGGTTGGGCCGCATCACCGCCGACAAAGGGCTTAATAGCGAGTGCTGCGCCAGGCTTTTGTGGGCATATTGGCTTTGCAAAATGCGCTTGGCCTGGCCGAAAAGATGCGCCAGCCGCTGGGTGCAAAAATCCGCGAAAGGCTTGCTCTTCGCCATCAAGGCGAGAAACTCGGCACGCGGCAGCGTGTAGCAAAACACATCCGTGGTGGCGCGATAGGTGCTCACCACCTGCCGCCCGGAAATGAGCGCGGCGAACGGGAAACATTCGGCCTCGCGCAATTCCATCCAGGCCGCTTGGCTGCTGGCCTGATCAGCCCGCTCAGCCAGCACCACGCCTTGCTTGATGATGAAAAAAGTCTGCGGCACACACCCCGGGCCCAGCACCACTTCGCCCGCGGCAAAGTAGCCAAGCGCCATGCGCGCGATCATCCATTCGAGATCGTCCCGCGCCATGTCGCAAAAAGGCGGGTGGCGATTGAGCTTTTCAATCGTGGCGTCAATCAAAGCACGGGCTTCTCGCATGGCGCACCTCAGGAATGCTATCGATTCAGCATAACCCTGCAGCGCCTTGCCGTGTGGGGCGGCGTTTGTCGCAGATCAAAAACCGCGCACGCAGCGAAAGCCGATATAGGCCACGGTGGTGTGGCCGGGCTTGCCCTGCAGATGTTCGGCCCGCATCGGGCGCTCGCCATACCACCACGAGCCACCGCGGGTGCGTCGCTCGGCGTGCTCGGGGGCGCCTTGGGGCTCATCCACCCACTCCCAGACATTGGCGCCCATGTCATAAAG
>JBEAUN010000016.1:0-21794 GCA_041161415.1 Pseudomonadota bacterium
GGAAACAGGCCCAAAACGCACGCAACACGCCGAAAAACGCAAAAATAAGATCGAAAATTTCATGCGGGAAAAATCTGCCCACATCTGCCAGTTTTTTCCCGGTTTTGGACACCATCCCTAACCCATCGCGTGAAACCGCTATCTCGCTGGAGGAACGGTGTGCCTGGTTGCTCAATTTGGGGCATATCCCGGGAAGCCTGCCGCTCCACCATGCCGCTTCAAACGGCAACGAGGCCATGCTGCGGATTTTGCTCGATGGGGGTGTGTTTGATGTCAACGCAACCAACGAAGAAGGCCTGACTGCATTGGGGCTGGCCTCCAAAAATGGCCATGCCGAGATCGTTCGTACTCTTTCTCAAATACCCGGCATCGATCTTGTTACGGGCGACCCGATCAAGCTGGCGATCGAAAACGCCCACGCCCGGATTGTGGAAATGCTGCTCGCGATGCCTGGACTTGAGCTCAACCCGACGGATCTACTGGAGTCTGCCATTGCCGCCGGGGATGAGTCGGTGGTCTTGATTATTTTGAAAGTTGTCCCGGATGCTGTTTTGCAGGAAATCCCGCTGCTCACCCCTGCCATCCAAAATCACAATCTGCTGTTAATCCAGATTTTCCTCGATTATGGAAAAGATTTTGATATCAACGCAAATCAGCCATTGTGTCAGGCGGTGCGCTTGGGTTTCGGGGACGTTGTCGATCTATTGATCGAACGCGCAAAGGGCCTGGACATGGTCGCAGGATCACCGATCCGTGTGGCCGTCGAAATGGGGCATACCGAGATTGCCGCAAAGCTAATCCAGAAAACGAACGACCCAGGCATCAGCGCTGATCAATTACTCAAAATCGCGATCGAAAGAGGGCATGTTGATACCGTTTCCACGCTGTTGGATTCCGGCCTGAATTTGACATTCGCAGGCTTGTATCCGCTCGTAGTCGCCATACAAAAGAAAGACCCCCTGGTTCTCAAAGCACTGCTTTCGCACGCCTCGCGTTTTGATGTCAATGCAGAGGAGCCGCTTTGGCTTGCAGTTGAAAAAAAACAGCCTGAGATCGTCAAAATATTGCTTGAGGAATGCCCTGGGCTGGATGTGAATGCAGGACGAACGGTCCAACTCAAAAAGAAATTCGGCGCCGTTGAATCCATTTCCGCTACGCCGCTCTTGCAAGCTGTGTTGACGGATGCGGTAGAGCTCGCCGCCTTGCTGGTAAAACACCCGGAGACCGATACAAATCGAAGCTGTCCGATACGGCACGCCATCGAACGCAACAATCTGGACATGTTGAACCTGTTGCTTACCTTGCCAAATCTCAAAAAGGATATGGTGGACGACAACGGCGACAGCCAATTACTGCTTGCGGTCAAGTATTCAAATATCGCTGCTGTCCGAGCCTTGATTGATCGTGGTTGGCCGGTGAACCAAACCAACCCTTTGGGCCTGCACCCGTTGCATGTCGCGCTGGACAAGCGATGTGTGGAAATCATCGAGATGCTGCTCGGCGCAGAGGGCATCAATGTCAATGTGCCCGACCGAGACAACAAAACCCCCTTGCATTGGGCCATAGGAGACGGCTTCACCGAGGGGGTGAATCTACTGCTGGGCCGGAAGGATATTGATCTTCATCACCGCGACAACCGTGGCTACACGCCTATCAAGCTTGCCAAAAACCTCGCCAAAGTTTGGAATGACAAACCGAACTATCAGGAAATCCGGAAGATGATGGAGAGCTACGGCAATCCCTCATCATTCATGGGGATCTTTTCAGCCTCGACTTGAAAAAGCCCATGCCAACTAAGCGCACGCCTTGATTTGGGCGCTTTCAACTGGCGCCAAACCAATTGTTCAGAAAGCTTTCAGGAACGCAAGCGGATTGGTCCGGTCTTCAAGCAGTTTTTTGATTTCTTGCTGGGCCTCGCGATCTTTCCAGGTTTTAGCCAGGGAGCGTGCCAGATAGATCGGGGTGTGGCCGCTATTGTCGCGTAGCCCGAGGTCGATGTCCTTCGCTGCGAGCAACAGCTTTACCCCCTCGGTGAAGCCATATCCAATCGCGCAATGCAGCGGTGTCCCGTGGGTGCGATCACGGGTGTTGATGCTGATCCCTGGAGTGCCCAGCAGCAGCTTCAAGGTCTCTACGCAACGCGTGTCGATTGCCACATGCAGCGGATGCAGCCCTGTTGCGTCTGTCTGATTGATGGGCCAGCCCGCTTCCAGCAAGTCGCGTAAGGCGGTGATATTTTCGCGTTTGACTGCAACCATCACCATGCTCTGGCCGTGTTCGTTGATGGCCTCTTTTTGAAGCGTGGGCATCGTCAATAACACGCGCACCATCTGCGAGTTGCCACGTTCTATCGCGTGTTGCAAGGGATTGCCCAGATTGGGGTTGGTGAGCGGGTGTTTCGCCAGCAGGCTGGCAATCTCGATTTGATCTTGCATTACCGCTCTCGCCAGCGGCGTGGTGAAGATCGACTCGGGCGCGCCGACGGCCTTTTTGATATGCAGGGTTCGCCCCGCATTCACATCCAGATTCGGACACCACTCCAGCAGCAGCGACACCATCTCGGGATGCCGACGTTCCACGGCAAGCCACAGCGGCTCTTGGGCATTCACATCGAAACGATGGGCATGAGGCAGCAGCGCCTTGAGCATCGGAACATCTTTGTGCTGTATCGCGATGTTAAGCGGCTGCCAGCGATCGAAATGGAAACACAGGTCGCTGCACAGCAAAGCCGTGGCCATTTCGGTGTGGCCTTTGTCGATCGCGCTTTTGAGCAAGCCGTCTGCATCGAGGGTCGTTTTGTCTGTCCTCGCCAGCAGCTTTAGGACAATCTCGCAGTGCCCGAGTTCTATGGCCAATTCGATCGGCGCACCTTGGGCAAGATCAAGGCCCTTTGCATGGGCGAGCAGCGTTTCGACCACATCCGCGAATCCTGATCGCACCGCAAAACACAGTGGTTGTCCGATATTGATATTCAGGTCATCGTCGCATTCGAGAATGGTTTTGATCAACGGCAGATTTCGATGGCGGATGGCGGCCACCAGCGGGTTTGTGTCCTGCAAAAGCGCGGGCGGACTGGTCTTCAGGAGGGTGGAGACAATCGATTCAAGTCCGGCTTGAATCGCGGCATCAATGAGCTCCATGGGGTTTGCAGCCGCTCCAGGCAGGGCAAGCAGCAATTGCGCGATCTCGCCTCGGCCTTGGCGGATGGCAAGCTCGATCGGTCGGCCGGTGACAAGGTCGATGTCGGGCATATTCGCCAACATGGTCACACACTGACGATGCCCGTGGGCGATGGCGAGCACTATCGCGGTGAGCCCTTCTTCATCGGTGGCGTTGAGCTCCATGGCGCCATCCTCGAGCAGGAGGCGCAACATCACTTCGTTGCCGCTGCGCGCGGCATGATGCAGCGCCTGGCTCGTGGAGCCCTGGCCTGTGCTGCAAAGCCAGGCGCAGCGCTCCTCAAGAGAAACGCAGCCGTCATGCCAAGGATCGGGCTCGCAGCCTTTTGCGGCCAGATAATCCAGCCAACACCCGAAATCATCGCCGGTGCCCAGGGGCTTGGGCACCCAACCCCTTGCAATCAGGGCCACCAGCCCCAGGAACGCTGCGCGGTCATCGCCCACCGCGACCAAATGACAGAGCGCGGCCCCCAAGCTCTTGCTGCTCCGGCAGTGCTGGATCAAGGCGCGTGCATGATCACACTCGGCACGGCCCTCCTGCACGGTGAAAGGTTGATAGCGTGGCACGGCAAACCCCAGGCGGCACAGTTCGCCAGTGAAGTTGCGCATGATTCCGTCTGGCAACATGCCCTACGCCTTCCCCGAGGCGGGTTTTTCCTCGGCGGGCAAAGCATCGCTGCTCTTGATTGTGCTCAAGATTGACATGCCATATGCGTCCTGGATGGCCGACCCGCCACGGCTGGGCAACCAGCTGATGTGGCGGTGTTTTTTATGGCCCGATTGTTGGGTTATAGATGCTTTTGTGCACCGTTTCGCCAGCCACTCGACACACCGGCGCCCTTGATGCACCATGCCGGCCTTGTTTGAGGAGCACTCCGCATGGCGCTTAAATCGACCGTTTTCAAAGCCGATCTGCAAGTCAATGACATGGACCGGCATCACTATGGCTTGTATCCGCTCACCCTGGCGCGGCACCCCTCAGAGACGGATGAACGCATGATGGTGCGGCTCTTGGCCTTTGCCTTTCATGCTGACGAGCGCTTGATTTTCGGCAAGGGCTTGTGTGATGAAGATGAGCCCGATCTGTGGAAAAAAGACCTCACCGGCGTGATCGAGGAATGGGTGGAAGTCGGCCTGCCGGATGAGCGGCGCTTGAGGAAGGCCGCCGGGCGCGCGCGGGCGGTGCGGGTGTATGCCTATGGCGCTCGCGCGGTGGAGGTGTGGTGGCAAGCCAATAAAAGCGCCTTTGCTCGGCTGGATAATCTCACGGTGTATCAGCTCCCTAGCCACACCACAGAGGCCGCCACAGCGCTGGTGGAGCGCACCATGCAGCTGCAATTCAATCTCGCTGATGGCGAGGCCTGGCTTGGCAAGGGCGAGGTGCTGGTGCCGATCGAGCGGCTGTGTTTGACGGCTTAACGCTCGATGTCGCGTCGCATCGCTTCAAATTCCTCGCGCTTGATCTCGCCCGCGGCATAGCGTCTTTTCAGCACATCCAGCGCGGATTCAGGCGGGTGCGGTAACCCCAAGGCGTGAGGTCGGAAACGGATAAGCCTCACCAGCAGCACGAGCCCGCCGATCACCACGCCCCACAGCACCAGCATGTGCAGGATGCCAACACCCCACCACACGCCATAGCCCTCGCAACCGGACCACATCATTTCGTGATCAGCTGATCGAATGCCAGCTGGGCATCCAGATTGTTTTCAAAATTGCGTGCGCGCAGGGTTTCCACTTCGCGCCAGGCATTCATGATTTCATTGCGGTCGCGCTTCGGGCGGTTGAGTGCATCGCGCAGGCGACTTTGTGCGGCGCTCATTTGTTCCTCAAGCGCACGCGAGCGGGTGCGGGCGCGGTCGAAAATCTCATCGGCCTGCCGGCGTTGATCGTCGGTGAGATTCATGCGCCACGGATAGCCGTGCATGGTAGGGCCGCTGCCACTCATCGGGCAGGCTTCATCCACGCCCCACATCATCCTGGGGCCGGCGCCCTCCATCATGCCGCGGCCCATGTAAGAGCCGCCTTGGGCGTGGGCTGGGGCGCTCACAAAAAGCGCGGCGAGTGCACAGGGGGCGACGATTTTGACAAGACGTGAGCGCTTCATGGCAGGCCTCCAATCAAGGTTGAAGGCGCAGTGTGCGCGGCAGGCTTTTATCGCGCCTTGATCGCGCTCAAGCCTTGCCGGAAAGCTTTAACCCCGCGATGCCCGCCACGATGAGCAGAATCGACACCACGCGAAGGACATCCTTGGGCTCATTGAAAAGCCACATGCCGCACAGCGCCGTGCCAATCGCGCCGACGCCGGTCCACACCGCATAGGCAGTGCCCAGCGGCAGCACCTTCACTGCCTGCGCGAGCAGCACCACGGAGGCCACCATGAAGACAATCGAAATCGCCGAAGGCATGAGGCGGGAAAAGCCTTCTGCGTATTTGAGGCCCACCGCCCATACCACCTCACACACGCCGGCGACGAGCAGGGTGAGCCAGGCAGCCGAAGTGCTCATCACAGCGAACCGAACACGCGCGCGGCATCCTTGAGTGTGGCCTGGATGTCCGCCTCGCTGTGGGCGATCGACACAAAGCCCGCTTCAAAGGCGCTGGGCGCGAAATAGTGGCCGGCCTCCAGCATGGCGTGGAAGAAGCGGTTGAAGGTCTCGCGGTCGGACTGCATGACTTCGGCATAACTCGCGGGCGCCGCCTCGCGGAAATAAAAACCGAACATGCCGCCCACGGCTTGCGCGCTGAAGGGCACGCTGGCGGCTTGGGCGGCGGCAACAAGCCCCTCGGTGAGCTGCGCTGTGCGCGCACTCAAGCGCTCATAAAAACCGGCCTCACCGATCAGCCGCAAGGTGGCGAGCCCCGCCGCCACCGCCACCGGATTGCCTGAGAGCGTGCCGGCCTGATACACCGAGCCCAGCGGCGCGATGTGACGCATGATGTCCTCGCGCCCGCCAAAGGCGCCCACCGGCATGCCGCCGCCAATGATCTTGCCCAGCGTGGTGAGATCGGGTCTGATGCCATAGAGCCCCTGCACGCCTTGCGGGCCGACCCGAAAGCCGGTCATCACTTCATCGAAAATCAGCACGCTGCCATGCGCATCGCACAGCCGGCGCAGTGTTTCGAGAAACTCGCGGCGCGGCAGGATGAGATTCATATTGCCCGCCACCGGCTCGACAATCACCGCGGCGATACGATCGCCGTGGGCGCGGAAGGTGTCTTCGAGTTGCTGGCAATCGTTGTAATCGAGCACCAGGGTGTGGCTTGCAAAATCCGCTGGCACGCCGCCGGAGCTCGGGTTGCCAAAAGTGAGCGCGCCCGAGCCGGCTTTGACCAGGAGGCTATCGGAATGCCCGTGATAGCAGCCTTCGAATTTGATGATTGCATCGCGCCCGGTGGCCCCGCGCGCTAAGCGAATGGCGCTCATGGTGGCCTCCGTGCCGGAGGAGGTGAGCCGCACCATGTCCATTGAAGGCAGGCGGGAGACCAGCAATTCAGCGAGTTCGATTTCGCATTCGGTGGGCGCGCCGAATGACAGCCCCCGGGTGGCGGCGTCCTGCACCGCGCGTACCACTTCAGGATGCGCGTGGCCGAGAATCAGCGGGCCCCAGGAGCCAACATAATCGAGATAGGTTTTGCCATCGGCATCGGTCACCCGCGGGCCCAAGCCTGAGACAAAAAATCGCGGCGTACCGCCCACTGAGCGAAAGGCGCGTACCGGGGAATTCACGCCGCCAGGAATGGTACGTTGAGCACGCTCGAAGAGAGTTTGATTGCGGGAAGTCATGATCAAAAAACGCTTTCAGAATTCAGAAAAGGGAGGCAAAGCGCGAGGCTTGCACGCGGATGTCGGGGGCGTGAAATACATCGCTGATCACCGCCAGCATATGCGCGCCGGCTTGAGTGACTTGGGCTGCGTTATCCAGCGTGATGCCGCCGATCGCGGCGATTGGCCGCTCAAGGGCCCGGGCTTCCCCGAGCAGCGACAAGGGCGCATGCACCGCCTGCGGCTTGGTGGCCGAGGCGAACATCGCGCCAAAGGCGATGTAATCTGCCCCCGCTGCCACCGCGGCTTCTGCGCGGCCCAAATCGTTATAACAAGACACGCCCAGAATTTTATCCGGCCCCAGCGCGGCGCGGGCCACCTGCCAGTCGCCGTCCTCCCGGCCCAGATGCACGCCGTTGGCATTGATCACCAAGGCCAGCGCCAAATCGTCATTGATGATGAGCGGCCGGGAAAATTCGCGGCACAGCGCGAGCAGTGCGCTGGCCTGTTCATGGCGCAACTCATCGGAAGCGGTTTTGTGGCGGTATTGCACCAGCGCCGCGCCGCCTTCCAACGCGGCTTTCACCGCAGCGCAGAGCGTGGCGGTGTCATCGATATCGGGCGTGATCGCATACAGCCCGGCGAGCGAATCAATTTTGGCTTGCGGCGTCATCCTCGTTCTCACGCGTCCAGAAAAAGCGGTCCGGGATGAATTGCCCCATGCCGGGGCGGAAGGCCTTGGCCAGCGTCTGCCAAGTGAATTCCTGGGCCTCGCGCACCGCTTCGACGATATCCATGCCATGCGCCAGATTGGCCGCGATCGCCGAGGCCAGCGTGCAGCCCGAGCCGTGGTAGCTGCCAGGCAGGCGCTCCCAGCCGTCGGCGCGGATAATGCCCTTGTCGCCATACAGCGTGTTGGTGACTTGCGGGGTTTGCTCATGGGTGCCGGTGATCAGCACATACTCGCAGCCCATATCCGCCAAGCGCTGGCCGCATTCATTGAGATCCGGGTCGTCGTCTTCGATATCGTCATCCAGGCTCAAGCGCCGCGCTTCCACGCTGTTGGGCGTGATGATCGTGGTCTGCGGAATCAGCAGCTCGCGCATGGCATTGATCATGTCTTCGTTGGTGAGATCATCGCCGCGGCCCGAGGCGAGCACCGGGTCGAAGACCAGCGGGATATCCGGGTAATCAGACAAAATCTCAGCGATCGCGGCGATGTTTTCCACGCTGGATAACAGCCCGATCTTGAAAGCTGCCACCGGCATGTCTTCAAGAATGCTGCGCGCCTGATCAGACACCCAGTCGGCGTCGATTGCCAACAGCCCCTCCACGCCTACGGAATCTTGCACCGTGATGCCGGTGATCACCGACAACGGATGGCAGCCCATGCTGGTGAGGGTGAGGATATCGGCCTGCACGCCCGCGCCGCCGGTCGGATCGGTGGCGGCGAAGGTGAGCACCAGGGGCGGCGTATTGAGCACAGCGGCTTCGTTGCGGGAGGCGGGGATATCGGTCATGTCGGCTGGGGCCCTGTTGGTCGTGCCGCGCTTAGCACCTCGTCAAGGCCCACGTTAATGGCCAAGGCGCCGAGGGTGGCGATGCGGTAAGATTCACACCCGATTCTAACCGAAACCAACCTCAACCCTTCATCATGACTGTTGCACCTGATCAGCCTTTTCACACCTGGATGTGTCTTATCTGCGGTTTCATCTATGACGAGGCCGCCGGCATTCCGGCCGAGGGCATCCCGCCTGGCACCCGCTGGGAAGACATCCCGCCCAACTGGACCTGCCCTGAGTGTGCCGCCCGCAAGGAAGACTTCGAGATGGTGAAGATCTAAACCGCGTCTAGCACCCCCCTCGCCTAAGAAGCAGACACCTTCCCTAGTGACTGGCCGATCGGTATATTAGGGTTTGACGCACTGCACCACGACACGGCTCCCCTGATAGTGTCCGGGGCTTTCCGGCTTTGCAACAATAAAAACCATGATGTTGCGAAGGTAAATGAGTGGTGTCGCGGTGCAGTCTGTGGTGCAATCAATCAAACAAAGAATTAATCAAGGCGCGGGGCCAGTGTGCCTGGCGTCATCAGCCCGGCAAAACGGGTCGTGCAAGGCACGGGGGAGGTGGCGGTGACGCAGGCTTGCTCGTTGTCTTTTAATCTGGCGGGGGCAGAGATGCCCTCTCGCCCGCGGCGTCTTTTGGCGTTTTCGGCAGGTGGGGCATGACAGGCCTGGCCACGGTGTCGCCTGTTTTGTCCTCCAAGCCTGTCTCGCCCGCTGCTCCCGGATCCGGTGCTGCGCTGACCAAAGCCGCGCGCGCCCGCCCGGGTGCCAGCACCATGATCGGGGTGCAGGCCGGCGGGCAGTATTGGCTTGTCGATCTGGCTGATGCGCGCTTCGCGCAGGTACCCCCCTTGGCTGGGGTGCCGCTCACCCGCTCTTGGTTTCGCGGTTTGGCGGCGGCGGAAGGCAGCTTGCTCGGGGTGGTCGATCTATCGGCCTTCACCGGCGGGGCGCTCACGCCCGTCACCCACGAAAGCCGGCTGTTGCACCTCCCGGATTTTTCCACCCAAACCGCGTTGCTTGTGGGCTCGGTGGTGGGCGAGCGCAAAATGAGCGAGCTGATGGGTGCGCCCAATGTGCCCGACCCTGACTGCACCTGGGCAGGGGCCCGGCTGCGTGATGCGCGAGGCCGGGTGTGGCAGGTGCTGAGCCTGCGGGCGCTGTTTGCCCACCCTGATTTTCAGGATATCGGCGCATGACAACCGGCAACCACAGCGCCTTGCCTGAGCGCACCCCCGATCTTGCCCACCCCAAAAATTTGGCGGTGCTGCGGCATGATTCCCTCGAGTGGGCGCGCGATGAAATCACCGATACCCTCGTGCGCGCCCATGCGCTTTTGGCCCAGGTGCCGCCGGCGCTGGGCGAGGCCGGGCTTTGCCTGCGGCAATCTGCCCGCGCCATGGAGGTGATCGGCCAGGAAGCCGAAGCCCATGTGCTGCGGGCTGCTGCCCGGGTGATGGCGGATATCGAAGCCGGTGACGGCGAGCTATCTGAATACTCGCTCACTTGGGTGAGGCAATCCATCGATGCCATCCAGGCGGCGCTTGATGCCCGCTCGCTTGGCAAAAGCGTGTGCTCGCTTGCTTGGCTGCCGCTTTACCGCCAGCTTTGCGCGATGCGTGGCGAGACTGTGCGCATCGGCGATCTTTTTTACCCCGATCTCAATCTGCGGCCCGAGGCGATCAAGGCCCAGCCGGTGAGCTTGTCCGATCATCTGCTTGCCCAGCAGGCGGACTTTGAACACCGGCGCTTTGAGCGCGGCATGCGCGCCTGGCTGCGTGAGCCGGTCTCGGGCAGCGGCCTGCCGGATATGCGCCGCGCCATGCAGGCGATTGAGCGTGGCGGCAGGGTGCCCGCGGCACGCGCTTTCTGGTGGGCAGCCGGTGCCTTGTTTGAGGCGCTGATCGCGGGCGGTTTGGCGATCACGCCGGAGCTCAAGCAACTCGTGCAAGCCATCGAGCGGCAACTGCGCCATTTGCTGGCCGGCGAAGCCCGCGTGCCCGACGCCTTGATGCGTGAGGTGCTCTACCACGTGGCCATTGCCCCGGCTTTGCACCCGGATATTGAAGCGGTGCAAAAGGCCTATGACCTGGAAGCTTTGTTGCCGCCCGTCGCGCCACACAGCGCGCCGCGTCAATCTGCGCATCTGGCGGCGCTGGGCACCGCGCTTGATCGGCTCCTCACCGGGGCGCCTAGCGCCAGTGCGGAGTATGCGGCGGCCATCGAGTCGCTCACGGCCGAAGCGGGTGCCTCGCAGCAGATGCAATTGCCGCGGCTGTTGACGCTTTGCAAGCAGGCCGGCGAATGGCTCTCGCTTGCCGCCGAGGCGCCGCACAGCGAGCGATGGCCGCTGCTTGAAGAACTCAAAGCCGCCCAGGGTGTGCTCGCCCGCAGTCTCACAGACCCTAGCCAGCATGACGCGGAATTGGCGCGGCAATCCGACTTGCTCGCCGCGCGCTTGGCGCAGCTTGAATTCGATCGCATGCAGGCCGCGCCGCTGGCTGTGTTGCCTGCGCTCCAAAAAGAGCGTGAAATCGAAGCCGCCTGCTCCCGCGCAGAATGCCGGGAGCGCGCGGCGAGCGCCTTTGAGGCCCTGCAATCCGGGCTGCAAGAGGCGATGCAACAAGGCGCCCAGCGCAGCGCTTTGGAAACGCTATTGCTGCCCGTATCGCAACTCGATGCCTGTCTGCTTGAGCTGCACGATGAGCCCTCGCGCGAGCGGCTCGCTGCCTTTGCCCAAGGGGTGAACACCCTGATCGAGATGGGCCCTGAAGCCCAGGATGCGATTTTCCCCAATCTGGTGGAGGCGATTTCGGGGTTGGCTGAAGCGCTGCAAGCGCTGGAGCAGGCCGAAACGTTGCCAGTGCCCGCCGCGCCGCTCACCGAGATCGTGCTCGCAGGTGGGCTGTCTCAGCCGACCTTGGCGGCACGGCCCACGGCGCCGCTGCCACCACTGACCGAGCCTGCGGCGATCCTCGATCACGAGGACACCATAGCCTCAACCCAAGGCGGCCAGCCACCAGCCGCTCCCAGTCTCCCCGAAAAAGTCCAGCCGGCTAGCCTGGCCCCGGCCTCGAAGGAAGCATTCCTCGCCCACGCCCAGGCGCTGTTGGCGCAGATCGTGGCCGGCCTTGACCACTGGCGTGCCGTGCCGGATGACACCGCGCGTGCGGCGGCACTGATTGATCCGGTGCGGGCCATCAAGCAGGGGGCGAGCGCGCTGCTACTCGATTCGATCAGTGATCGCGCGCAAGGCGCGCTGGTGATGCTTTCAGCCGTCCCGCCTTCGGTCGTGGCCTGCGAGGCGGCGCTTCATGAGCTTGTCCGCGAGATCGGCGCGTTGTTGGTCGCCGCTCATGAAGACGCGGTGGCTGAGCCTGCAGGAGCGCCGACCGTCGGGGCGACGGATGGGGCTCAGGCGCTTAGTGGCCATGATGCAGAGCTCGCCCGCAGCCTTGAAGACGCCACCGAAATGGCCTTGGCCGCCGGCCAGATGGAAGGCGAAATCCAGCTGATGCAAGAGGGCTTGGCCGAGCTTCGGCAACGCGCGCAAGCGATGTCGGCGCAAGTGCAGGCATTGTTCGAGCGCCTACCGCCCGAGGATTTCCCGCATGCACATGAGGCGCTCAACATGCTGGCCGAGGGGGCGCAGGATTTATTTTTGTTGCAGCATTCGCTGTCCCATCGTGCCTTGCGTACCGAGCGGCTGTTGAGCAGCCATCGCAGCCGCCAGCGTGATTTACAGCAAACACTGATGGATTTGCGCAGTCTCCCCATCGAAGCGCTCCATCAGCGCATCATCGCCAGCCTCGATCAGGCGAGCCAGCGCCTGGGGGTTGCGGCCCGGCCCAGATTTCTGGGTGAGCCGATTTCGCTGCCGCCCGCGCTCATCGAGGGCTTGGGCGACATGCTTGAGCCGCTTTGGCTGCAGATGCTGCGCTCCACGGACGGGCTTGCCGAAATCGATATCGAGATCGCCACCGAGGCGCATAGTCTGCGTCTTGCCATCGGCTCGGTCCCAGAGCGCACCGTGATCGATCTCGACGCCTTGCGTGATCGTCTGGCGAGGCTGCCGATTACCGGCGCCCCTGAGGTTACCCGAGTGCCGCGCGCTGGGCGTGGCGATACCTTGCGCATCAGTGTGCCTTTGCCCAGCGCCGCCATTCCGGCCTTGGTGTTTGCGGTGGCGGGCAGCAAGGCAGCGGTGCCCGCCCACCAAGTGGTGCATCAGCAGATGCTCGAAGGCTCGCTGCTCAGAGAGCTGCAAGAGGCTGGCCAGTTTGTGTGGCAGGGCGAAAGTTACCCCTTGCGCGAATTCGCTGAATTGCTTGGCCGCCCGGCGCCTGGCTTGCGTCGTGCTCAGGCGCTGTTGCTGCACGCTGGCGGCCTGCGGCTCGCCTTGCTGTGCGAGCCTGGCGGCACGCCGCGCGAGCTGGTGCTGAAAAAAACCACCCCGGCGCTCGCCCGCGTGCCTGGCCTGATCGGCGCCACGGTGATCGATGATAACCAGCCCGTGTTGCTCATCGACCCGCTCACTCTGGCCGAGTGCAAACCCCGTCCCACGTCCGACACCGACGCCGCCATGTTGCACATGCAGCCGGCGCGGCTGTTGCTGGTGGATGACTCACCCTCGGCGCGCCAGCAGGCCCGCAGTGTGCTGATGGACGCGGGCTTTGATGTGGTCTTGGCACCAGGCGGCGGGCAGGCGTTAGATTGCTTGTCGGAGGTGAGTTTTTCCGCGGCGCTGATCGACAGCGACATGAGCAGCATGGATGGCCTGGAGCTGACCCGCCGCCTGCGCGCTGATCGCAGCCTAGCCGGGCTGCCGATCATCATGCTGAGCTCGCGTCGCACCAGTGCCCACCGCGAAGCCGCGATGATGGCGGGGGTGGATCATTACCTCTACAAGCCCTGGCAGCCTGCTGAGCTTATCGCCCTGCTTGAAAAAGCCCTGGCGGGCGCGGTGACGCCGGGCATCACCCAAGCGGTGATCCGCGACGCTGACAGCCGGCTGGAGCCGGTTTAGGGGGCAGTGGGCTGATGGCTCCCCGCCCACTTCAGCCAACTTCAGTTCGGGCCATCCACACGCTGCCGCTTTTGGGGCGGGTTGAGTGCTTGCTGTAAGGCGTCGAGGATCGTGTTGATGGCAGCCTGGTCGTTTGCCAACACCCTTCCCCCTTTTTTTACGAGGGTGATGATGGCATTGGTGTGACCTGCTTGGGCTGCGGTTTGGAGTGGTGTGTGGCCGCTTCGGCTGATGTAATTGACGTTTGCTCCCCTAAGGACGAGGACGGTGATGGCATCGCTGTGGCCCGCTTGGGCGGCGCTGTGGAGTGGTGTATAGCCGCCGTATTGGCTGGCCACATTAACGTCTGCCCCGAGGTCGATGAGGGTGGTGATGGCATCCGCATGGCCTGCTTTCGCTGCGACGTGGAGTGGTGCGCGACCACGTCGGTCGATCAAATTGACTTTTGCTCCGCTAAGGATGAGGGCGGTGATGGCACTGATCTGGCCCGCTTGGGCGGCGCTGTGGAGTGGTGTGGCGCAACCAGCGTTCGTGGCATCCAATTTCGCGCCAGCCTTGACGAGGGTGTTGATGGTCTCGGTGTGGCCAGATTGGGCTGCGATGTGGAGTGGAGTGAGGCCTGGGCCAGTGGTGGCGTCCACGTTTGCGCCAAGTCCGATAAGTGCGCTCAGTGTTTGGCTGTTGCCATGTTGCACTGCCAATGAAAGGGGTGGTGGTGCAACCGCATGGACATCATCGAATGCCATGCCCGCATCCCGGAGGGCTTCGAAACGCTCGGCCAGGGTGATGGTTCCTCGTGAAGGGGCGACCAAGGCATTATCCAAAGGCTCATGCCCAAAACGGGCGAGGTGGTGAGCCCAGTGCCCGTTCTGGGTATTGGCAGCCGGACCAGACGTTGTTTCTGGAAGGATTTCAGCCTTGATGAGCGCGAGTGCGCCAAAGAAAGCCTCACGATTCTTGCCCGTTTCGATAACAGAGTCGAGGAGCTCGATCAGGGACTTAGGGGCCTGTGAGCCCTGGCTCTCCCGTACGAGCGTGGCGAAAGCGAGGATGTGCTGGTGGGACGCGCTATTTTCCTCAACCAGGAGCGGTGTCTCGATGGCAAGACCCGCCTCGCGTAAATCCAGGGTGAGGTCGATCTGGCGTGAAGCCGGCGTATTGCCAAAGGCGGTCGGCATGGCGGCGCCTGACAGGCGGGATAGAATCGGGTGCATCGGGAGAATCCCCAAGGGCTGATTGAGGCGCTTTGTGAAAGCCCTTGGGGGTTGGTTCCTGGCCCGACCGGGGCTCAGCTTCCTTTGCTGTCGAGCCGCAGCTTGGCATAACTGCCGGGCGCGTCTTCCACCACGCCGAGCTTGCCCTGAGCCGGATCGCGGGCCGGCACTTTTTCTCCGTCGTGTTTCGCAAGCCACTTGGCCCAGTCATTCCACCACGAGCCTTCGTGGTGGGTGGCGCCATTGAACCAGTCATCGGCATCAGCGGGCAGGGTTTTGGCTGGATTCACGCAATAGCCGTATTTATTCGCCGCCGGCGGATTGACGATGCCGGCGATATGGCCCGAGCCGCCCAGCACGAAGCGGGTGTCGCCTTGCATCAGCCGTGCGCCTAAGTAGGTGGTGCGCCAGGGCGCGATGTGGTCTTCCTGGGTGGAGATGAAATAGGTTGGCGCCTTGATGAGCGAGAGATCAATCGGCGTGCCCAGCAACGCGATGCCGCCGGGCTCGCGCAGGCGGTTTTCGAGATACATGTTGCGGAGATAAAAGCTATGCATGCGGCAAGGCATGCGGGTGGAATCGGAATTCCAGAACAAAAGATCAAAGGGGAAGGGGTCGCGCCCCATCAGATAGTTATTCACCACGAATGACCAGATGAGGTCATTCGAGCGCAGCATGTTGAAGGTGGAGGCCATGTCCGAGCCGTCGAGATAGCCGCGCTCGCTCATTTTTTTCTCTAGCCCTTCCACCGATTTTTCATCGAGGAACACGCCCAGCTCACCGGGCTGCGAGAAATCCAGCAAGGTGGTGAAGAAGGTGGCCGAGGCAATGCGGCGGTCGCCTTTGGCGGCGCAGTAGGCCAAGGTGGTGGCCAGCAGCGTGCCGCCCAGGCAATAGCCTGCGGCGTTGATTTCCTTCTCGCCGGTCTGCTTTTCAATCGCATCGAGCGCCGCCAGCGTGCCGTCTTGCAGATAGGCGTCAAAGCCCGCTTCCGCGAGCTTTTCATCCGGATTGACCCAGGACATCACGAACACCGTGTGGCCCTGCTCCACTGCCCACTTGATCATCGAATTCTTCTCGCGCAGATCGAGGATGTAGTACTTGTTGATCCAGGGCGGCACGATCAGCAAGGGGCGCTTTAACACTTGCGCGGTGGTGGGGGTGTATTGAATGAGCTGCATCAGCGCGTTTTGATACACCACCTTGCCGGGGGTGGTGGCCACATTGCGGCCGAGTTCGAAGGCCTGCACATCGGTCATCTTGATGCGTAGCTGGCCGTCGCCTTCTTCGATGTCGCGCAGCAGATTATTGAAGCCCTTGATGAGATTCTGCCCATGCGATTTGAAGGTTTCGCGGAACACCTCGGGGTTGGTGATGGCGAAGTTGGAGGGCGAGAGCGCATCGATATATTGCCGGGTGAAAAAATTCACCTTGCGCTGGGTGTTTTCATCGAGACCCTCCACGCAGCTCACCACATCGTGAATGTGACGCGCGGTGATGAGATAGGTCTGCTTGATGTAATCGAAAACGAAATGCTCCTGCCAGTCAGCGTCGCGAAAGCGATTGTCGCCTTTGGCGGGCGAGACCAGCGGCTCGGGGTCGAGCCCCATGAAGCGCATCATCGAGCGCTGCCACAGCGAGAAATAATCCTGCAGCAGCGCGAAATTGGCATGCGCGAGCTTGTAGGGGTTTTGCATCAGCAAGGACATCATGTCCATGAAGGCTTGCGCGATGCCCAGCTCATCTTGCGGCGCCATCACGCCGTGGCGGGCTTGCCGCTGCACATGCTCGCTGATGAGCTTCGAGGCACGGGTGGCGACTTCAGCGTAAGTCTGTGCGATCTCTGCTGCATCGGGCATGTCGGGGGTGATTTGTTCCAGGCGTTGCGAGGCCATGATGTGCTCCTTAAGGCGTGCCAGGGCGGGTGGTGTAACGCATGATGCCATCATCATCGCTCACTCGTAAAACCCGCCCGTCATGATGCAGAAAGTTAAGGTGGGCGATTGCCTCACCCATGGCGAACATCAGCTGATGCGTATCCAGATCCCGCTTGAATAATAGCGGCAACAGCTCAAAGGCCGTACGCGGCTCGGTGCAGGCCGCCACGATCTCGGCACAGCGGGCGGCGTGATGCGCGTGGAGCTCATCGACGCGAGTATGTGCGCCGATAAAGGGCCGGCCGTGAGAGGGCAGCACCAGGGTGTCAGGTGGCAGCGTTTTGAATGCCGCGATTGAATCCAGATACCAGCGCAGCACATCCGCCTCGGGGCAGGCTGCCGGCACGCTCACATTGGTGGAAATGCGCGGTAACAGCATGTCGCCTGAAATCAGCACGCCGAGGCCGGCACAATACAGCGCGGCATGTTCGGGCGAGTGGCCAAAGCCCGGCATCACACGCCAGCTATGACCGCCGATCGAGATGTCATCCTGCGGCAGGATGCGGCGAAACTGCCGCGGCAATTCCGGGGCGACCTTGGAATAGGCATTGCCCCGGGCGCGGAATGACGCCTGGTGGGCGGCATCCAAACCATGCTGCGCGAATTGACGCACCATGGCATCGACATCAAACCCGGGCAACTGCGCGGCAATTGCCTGCGCGGTGAGAAATTCACCCTGCGTCATCCACACCTCCACCCCCCACTCGCGTGCGAGCCAAGCGGCAGAGCCGATGTGGTCGGGGTGAAAATGCGTGACGATGACACGGCGCACCGGGCGGCCTTGCAGCGTGCTTTGAAACACCGCCTGCCAGTGTTCGCGGGTCACTTCACTGCCGATGCCGGTGTCGATGATCGTCCACCCTTGCCCATCGGCCAAGAGCCAGAGATTAATGTGATCCAGGGCAAAGGGCAGCGGCATGCGCAGCCAATGCACGCCGCTGGCAACAGGCAGCGTGAGGCCAGGGGCAGGGGCGTGTTCGAATGGAAAATGCAGTGACAAGGTGAGGGTTATCTCGCGTCAAAGTCGCGGGCAGGTGTGGGGTATCGGCAGCTGCCCGGACAAGTTGAGGACAAAAGCATGTGGCATGGTCATTCTACATAATCGGCCTCAACCGTCGGGCAGGCCTTTGGGGGCGTGGAACCTTCAGCTGGAACTAGGTCCGCGTGCGCGTTGTTCAAGGCGCAACAATTGCTCGGCGGAGGTAGGCCTTGGGCGAGAAGATTCAGGATGCTTCATCGGGCGCGCATCACATACCGGCTGGGGCAGATGCTCTGGCACCTTCTCAGGACTTGGTGCCGGTGCAGCCCCCAAATCACGATGCGAAAGAGGCCATTCAAGCGGCCCCGCAAGAGCCCACCCAGAGCGTGGAAAACCGGGCGGATTATTTCGCCCATCGAGATCTTTCACCTGGCGCGCAAAAGGGCCTGCTGGGCGCCATCGCGCCTCAAAATGAAGCCGTCACCGCTAGCATCGGTCGAGCCCAATGCGGTGCCGCTGCTTGAAATCACCGATATTCCCGGCGTGTTGCAAGGCCTGCTGGCAGTGGAGGCCTCGGGTTATGTGCCCGCGCATGTCGAGGCGATCAACGATGGTAAGAGGCCAGCGCCTTACACGGCGGATTACGACACCTTTGCAGTGCTGCCACACATTTAGCCCGCCAAAAATGATATCCCCCAGCCCGCGGTGCCGCGCGGTGTCGTCTTGGGTTTCGCTGCTTACGATTTTCTTCGAGCTCAAGCTACACCGCCAGCGCGGACCGTCCTATTAACCGTGAAGCAGGTCCTTAAAATACTCAAAGACACCGCGCTCAGTGTGGAAGCTCCGCGGGGAGCAAAAGATCGAAGGCCCTTTCGCGTGGGATGATCCAACCCCCAACGCTTTGCTCATCAAAGCTTTCGCCCCCGCAGAAGGCGGAAGATCAAAACAACGATGGCGACCACCAGCAGAATGTGCACTAACCCGCCCATCGTGTAGGACGAGACCAAGCCCAACAGCCAGAGCACGATTAAAATGATCGCAATCGTTTCAAGCATTTTATGATCCCCCTTGAACGGTAAAACGCATCAAGCCGGCTTAACGGCCTTTGACACGCATGTCATTCTTCACGCTTTTCACACCCTTGGTTTCCCGCGCCAGCGAGACCGCTTTGCGGATATCTTCTTCTGAGTTAACAAAGCCGCTGAGCTGAACCTCGCCTTTGAATGTTTCGACGTTGATCTCGCTGGATTTCAGGTTGGGCTCATTGAACATCGCTGCCTTCACTTTGGTGGTAATCCAGCTGTCGTCGAAGTATTCGCCTGTGCCTTCCTGTGTTGTCGTTGAAGCACAGCCGACGCTGGTCACCACGAGAAGCGCCAAAAACGCATGGGTTAAATATTTGAGGTAACGCATTTGAAAGTTCTCCTGGTCGATAAAATTTTGAGAGGATGTGACGACGCGATCAGGGCTTAATGAATGGCCACCGAAACGACCCCTATCTGCCTGCCTGAATGCACAGCGGTGGCAAGGCAAACCCCCATTGTCCACACGCGTCGCGGAGGATGGTTTCTCTGAGGCGCCGCTACCCAGGGGGCATTGTCCTTGGCAGCGGGTGCTCGTGATTGACCTGAAACAAACACGCGCCGGTGGTTTGGACGGGCGGCGGTGTAGAGGGGCGTTTTGTCAAAGAGGCGCGATGAATGCAACGAGAAGAGGGTGCGCCTCGGTCTCTTGCAGGACGCAACACAGAGGGAGCTACCCTGGAGGTGCTCTTTGGGCCGTGATTGCCTCTGGAATGCGTGCGCGGTTTGGCGGCGCAATACGGCCGCCGCCTTGACGGACTACTCCTCCCCGCGCCGCCCGGCGGCCAGCCCGAGTTGTTTCAACTTGCGATAAAGATGCGTGCGCTCAAGCCCGGTGCGCTCCGCAAGCCGGGTCATGTTGCTGCCGTCACGCGCGATGTGGTGTTCGAAATAGAGCCGCTCGAAGGCTTCGCGTGCTTCCCGGAGCGGCAGCTCCAGCGGCAGATCATGCACGATGGGGTTGCTGGTGGGGGCGAGCTTCACCACATCATGCGGGCTGATGTCTTCCTCCAGCGCGCTTAAGGCCAGCGATTTGATGGTGCTTTTCAATTCGCCATAGCCGCCCGGCCAGGCGCGGATGCGCAGCGCATTTTGTGCCGCGGTGGAGAGCCGGCGGTTGGGCACTTCGCCGGTGGCGATGAGGTGGGCAAGAATTTGCGCGGCGACTTCGGGCACTTCGTCTTTGAGCTCGATGAGCGTGGGTAGCATCAGGCTTACTTCAAACAAACGACGCAGGCCACGTTCGTCCCAGCCTTGGGCGAGGAAGGTGTCAATGGGCGCACTAGCGGCCACCACCAGCCGCAGGTTGTATTTATCCAGCCGCTCGCAGGCAAACCACAGATTTTTTTGCTGCAAGCTGGTGCAGCGGGAAAGATCATCCAGATACAGCACCCCGCCCGTCACAGATTCAAGCGTGGGCAATTCCAGGGGCGAGGTGATGTGGGCGAGATCCAGCCACGGCTTGCCCGGCGCTTGCAGGCTGCGCGCCACCAGCTCGGACAGCCCGCCGGTGCCACGCAGCAACACCGAGCGGGAGCGGGCGCTGACTTGCTCGATTTGTTTTTTGAGATCACGCAGCGCGCCGATGCGGCCGAAGGCATCCAGCGTGAGATGCGCGCTGGGGCTCATTCGCGGCGCGGCTTGCAGGCCGCGCTTGACGGCACTCAAGAGCTTTTGCAGCGCGATCGGTTTTTCAAGGTAATCAATGGCGCCGATGCGCGTGGCTTCCACCGCGGTTTCAATGCTGCCGTGGCCGGACATCATGATCACCGGCATGGTGAGCTGCCCGCCGGCGCCCCATTCTTTAAGCAAGGTGATGCCATCGACATCGGGCATCCAGATGTCGAGCAACACCAGATCGGGCCTGGCGCGAGCGCGTGCGGCGCGTGCGGCGGTGGCGTTTTCTGCCAGCGTCACATCGTGTCCTTCATCGCGCAAAATTTCGGAGAGCAATTCACGGATGCCCATTTCGTCATCGACTACGAGGATGGCGGCCATGTTGTTCTACGACTCCTTTGTTTCAAGTCCGGCAAGGGGTAGGCGAATGCGCACGATAGCGCCGCCTGTGGCGCCATTGGCGAGTGCGATATCGCCGTGGTGTTCATCAATAATCTTTTTCACGATCGCAAGGCCCAAGCCGGTGCCGCGGCTTTTGGTGGTGACATAGGGCTCGAAGGCGCGGGCCAGGATGGCAGGCGCAAAGCCCGCGCCGTTGTCGCGCAATTCAAGCTCGGCGGCACCGCCGGCATAGCAGGTGGTGAGGCGAATGCGCGCATCGGGTAGCTCACTGCTGGCGTCTTCGGCATTGCGCATGAGGTTGTGAATCACTTGGCGCAGCTGCTTGGCATCGCCCAGCACCGGCGGCATGTCGGCAGCAAGATCAAGCTCGATGTGGGCTTTGTAAGCGGAATAGAGCTCGAGCACCTCGCGCACCAGGGCATTGAGATTCAGCGGCGCGAATTGCGGTGCCGGCAGGCGGGCGTAATCACGGAAATCATTCACCATCACTTTGAGCGCTTCGACCTGATTGACGATGGTGTCGGTGGCGCGGCCCAGCATGGCGGCATCGGTCGGCGCGAGCTTGTCGGCGAGCTTGTGTTGCAGGCGCTCGGCTGAGAGCTGGATGGGGGTGAGGGGGTTTTTGATTTCGTGCGCGAGCCGCTGCGCCACCTCGGCCCAGGCGGCGGTGCGCTGCGCGGCGATAAGCTGGGTGATGTCATCGAACACCACCACCAGCCCGCCGCCCGAGGCCGCCGGCAGGCGCGAGCCGCGCAGCAGCAGGGTTTGCGTCACGCCGCTGGCATTGGTCATTTCCACCTGACTTTGCCACTCCGGCGCACGGCTCTCAAAGGCCGCTTGCAAGGCTTCGCGCAGCTCGGCAAACCGCGGCCAGGCCTCAATGGCGAGCGCCTCAAAGCCGGCGAGCTCATCGCGCAAGATGGCGAGCGCGCCTTGATTGGCGGCGCGCAAGTGGCCGTTTTCATCAAACGCCAGCACCCCGCCGGAGAGGTTGTTGAGCACGCTTTCAAGATACGCGCGGGCGGCTT
>JBEAUN010000052.1:0-9018 GCA_041161415.1 Pseudomonadota bacterium
ATCACGCTGCGCCGCCAGGGGCGGCTTGATCAGCAGTTTGCCGCGCTGATCGGCCGTCATTGGGCCTGGCCCGGCATGGATGGCGGGCCTGCTTGCAAGCTGGTCATCGACAAGGTGGTGGCGCCGCAGGATATTCCAACGGAATACGGCGTGTGCGTGTCCTGGTCGGGCTTGAGTTTCTGGCTGGTGGGCGCGCCCAAGCTGTTCCAGGCGCTGTGCGGCTTTGACCCTTGGCTAGGAAAGGAAGTCGCTTCACCGGAGACGGTTGAGCCCGGTTGGCCGCTGCGTGAAGTGGTGTCAGTGCTGAATAACTTTTTATTCAACCGTCCGGCCGATTGGGTTCAGCCCGTGGCCGAGATGGGGCTGTGGTCGGCCCGCGCCAGCCATAGCGTGGCGATTGAATGTTCGATCTGGGCCGGGCAGGGGATGTGGCTCGACACCTTCTGGCTGGTGCCAGTGGAAGTCGAGCGGGTTGGTGCCTTTGTGTCGAGTTTGATGAATAAAAGCGGTCTTGCGCCCAGAAGCCTTGCCGCGCTGCCGGATGTGCCGGTGTATTTGCCGATTGATATAGGTCAGGCGTCCATGCCACTGTCCCAGCTGCACGCGCTGCGGGTGGGCGACGTGGTGTGTTTTTCGCGTCCATTACTCATCGGCCAGGATCGCTTGCAGATTGAATTTTCAGGCGGCAAGCTCGATGTCAGAATCATCGATGAACGCCATCTGGTGGTGGATGCGCCGGCGGTGTTTTCAAAAACAAAAGGGGAGGCCTCAATGGATGAGGAATTAAAAATGGGCGAGCTCTCGCTCGATGGCGCCGGCCCAGGCGTGGCATTGCCTACCAAAAGCAGCGTGCTTGATGTGCCGGTCACGCTTTCGGCGCTGGCCGGGTCCGTTACCTTGAGTGTGGCCGCCCTCGGCGCGTTGAAGGCAGGGGATACGATCGATCTGGATGAGCCCGCTCGCGCGCTTGTGCGGTTGGTGGCCAATGGCAAGGAGATTGGTCTGGGTGAATTGGTGGATGTGGATGGCAAGCTCGGCGTGCAGATCAGCCGCTGGGATCTTTCAAGCTAAGGACGCGCGCCACTATGGGAAGTTTCGATCCGGTCTTTCTTGCGGTTGTTCTGGGCGGTCTGGCGCTCATTCCTTTGTTCGTGGTGGCGGCCACGGCTTTTCTGAAGATCTCCACCGTGCTGTTGTTGGTGCGTAATGCGATGGGTGTGCAGCAGATTCCGCCCAACCTTGCGATCTATGGCGTGGCGATGATCCTGGCGCTTTTTGTCATGTCGCCCACGCTATCCGCGATGAATGATGCGCTTAAAACTGGCTCTCGTACGGATGATCTGCAAACCTGGATGGCGCGCGGCAAGGAAGCCGGTGAGCCGCTTCGTGCCTTTTTGAATAAATTCGCCAAGCCAGATCAGAAGAAGCTCTTTTTTGAAACCGCCAAGCGCATGCTGCCGGAGAAGGATAAAGCTGGGCTGTCTGACATGGATTTTGTGATCCTGCTGCCGGCCTTTGTGACATCGGAATTGACCGCGGCTTTTGAGATCGGTTTTTTGCTTTACCTGCCGTTTGTGATTATCGATCTCCTGGTGTCGAATGTGCTGTTGGCGCTGGGCATGATGATGGTCTCGCCGATGACGATTTCACTGCCGCTCAAGCTGCTTTTATTCGTCTCCATTGATGGTTGGAGCCGACTCTTGCATGGCCTTGTGCTGGGGTATGTCTAATGGAAGTGGTAACCGCATTTCAGAAGTGTCTGCTGCTGGTGGTGTTGCTGTCGCTGCCTGCGGTGCTGGTGGCCACGCTGGTCGGGGTGGTGATCAGCTTCATCCAGGCGGTGATGCAGCTGCAGGAGCAGACCTTGCCCTTTGCGCTCAAGCTGATCGCGGTGGGCGTGACGCTCTTGCTCACCGCGCGCTGGATGTCCAGTGAGCTGGTGCAGTATTCGCTCAATCTGTTTTCCCAGATTCCCAACGTAGGGCGCTGACCATGTGGTCGCTTCAACTTCGCGACCTCTCTCACCTGATCGGTGATGCGGTGTTTACCATCAGCTTGTGTCTGCCGCGCATTTTGGTGGTGCTCAGCATGATTCCGGTGTTTACCTCGCGCACACTGCCGCCGCGCTGCCGCGATGTGCTGGCAGTGGTGCTCGCGCTTATCCCGGCGTTTGCGCTGTATCCGCACATGGCCGGCATGGATCGAAGCTTTCCCATGGTGCCGATGCTGGTGTTGAAGGAGGCCGCCATCGGGCTATTGCTGGGCCTCTTGCTGGGCTTGCCGTTTTGGCTGTTTGAGTCGATTGGGAACATGGTCGACAACCAGCGCGGGGCCACCTTCGCGCAGCAGATGGACCCTTCCACGGGCGCCGATGATCTGCCGGTGGGGCGCTTTACGGCGATGTCTTTTGGGGTGTTGTTCGTGCTGGTGGGCGCGCTGTCGGCTTTGGTGAAAATCCTCACCGAGAGCTTCATGGTGTTGCCGGTGTATGCCAGCCTGCCGACGCTGGATATGGCCTTGCTCGATTGGTTTGTGAAGCTCTATCAGCAGTACTTGCTGTTATTTGTGCTGCTGGCATCACCCGTGGTGATCGGTATGCTGCTGGTTGATTTCTCGCTGGCGATCATGAGTGTCTATGCGCCCAATATGCAGGTCTATAACCTCGTGGGCGGCATCAAGACGGTGTTGGGCTTGTTTCTGCTGGCGGTGTATGCGCGGTTTTTGTATGAATTCGGGGTGACCGAATTATTCACGCATCTTGACCTGGTGAGCCGCTTTGTTGCAGCGGGTGTGTCGCGGGGGGTGTCGCCATGAGCGATACAGCAGAAAAGACTGAGCTACCGACTCCTAAAAAACTGCGCGACGCCCGCAAAAAAGGGCAGGTGGCCATCAGCAAGGATGTCACCCATGTGCTCACGCTGGGCTTTGCATTCAGCGTGCTGTTTTTTGATCTCGCCGGTGGGCGCGAGATCATTTCGGGGTTGTTCGATGTCGCTTTTCAGCGCATGAATAAGCCCTTCGACGCCGCGCTTCTAGAGCTTTTGCAAAAGAGCGTGATCAGCTTGTGGGACGGGCTGTGGCCCTTTTTGCTGGCGGCGGTGATCGGCGTCCTGGCGGGCTCTTGGTCGCAGATCGGTTTTTTATTTGCGCCGGAGGCGGTCAAGCCGAGCTTTCAGAAAATGAATCCAGTGAGCAACGTGAAAAACATGTTGTCGCTGAGATCGCTCTCGCAGCTAGCCATGGCGATGTTGAAAATCGCGGTGATCAGCTGTTTATCGTATTGGGTGATCAAAGGTTTTCTGGGCACGCTGTTTTTGGTGCCGCAGTCTGGTATTGAGGGCGTGTTGCATGTCGCCGGACAGCTTTTTCGCTGGTTTTTTTATCTCACCTTGTTTTGCTTTCTGGTGCTGGCCGGGCTGGATTATGCCGTGACCCGGCATTTTCATATCAAGCAGCTCAAGATGAGCAAGGACGAGGTGTTTCGCGAATACAAAGAACAAGAAGGCGACCCGCACCTCAAAGGTCATCTCAAAAGCATGCGTCGCTCGCTGGTGGAAGCTTCGCCCAACGGGCTTATCAGCCGCGCCAAGGCGGTGGTGGCCAACCCTACCCACATTGCGGTGCTGCTTGATTACGAGCCCGGGGAGCATGACCTGCCGCTGGTGCTGGGCATGTATGAAGATGATGAAGCGCAGGAAGTGCTCGCGCTGGCGCGGGAGCGGTATGTGCCGATCATCCGCCATATTCGCCTGGCCCGCGGGCTCTATGCCTCGGCCAACCCGAATGAATATATTCCGCGCGAATACATTGCCGCCACTGCGGCGGTGTTTCGCACCGTGCTGGGATGGGCAAGCCAAGACCCGCACACCCGCCTCAATCGCCCCGAGTGGGTCATGAACGATGAGTAAGCCCTGAACGTTCATCAGGTATGATGCCGGCATCGTGCTTTCCTGGGGTGCCTTCCTCCAATTTTGCTGCGACCTTGCGACAGTGCCCGGCATGAAAATGCTTCGCCGGGCGGTGTAGATTTTTCTGGTGTCTCCCGAGTATGTGGCGCACGATGTTGGTGTTTGGCTAATTTTTTGCAATTTAGGCCGGTTTGCACCCTTTCTTTTGCGATCGTTTTGGCTTGTAATTCGCGCAAGTGGAGATGTGGTGCTGTTTTTCTGCTTTGGCCGGCGAAGTTGAATTTATTCAACCCAGATCAATGTCGGTTTAACCTCTTTCTGAAAAAGACCACCCGTTTGCGCTAGCTTTAGATTGCAGTGAGGCTTTGCGCAGGGCGTATTGCTCGCCTGAGCTGGGTTCGTTGTGCACCTGCCTTATGTGCCGTCTTTTCCGTTCGCGGTGTCACGGTTTGCGTTTGTTGATGGCGCAAACTCAACGTATCGAATAACAGAGAGGGACTTATGCGTCTATCCAGCCGTATCAGCGGGCTGACCCCGTTGTGGTGCTTGGCCTGCTGGGCTTGTCGAGTTCGCAAGGGCTCGCTTTCCGGGCATTCCCGCCTTGCTCACATCACGATCAACGTCGGTGCGCGATGGGCGCGGCTTGTCAAACGCACTGTATGCAGGTCGGTCGCTTATCAATCAATGCGCTCGCCGTCGCGATTGTCGTAACAATTCCACCGATCTATTTCATGACAATTGCAATGAATGTCGCCTCGGTGAGCCGTTTTCTCCACAGCCTGGCCGCCTTGGGCCCCGCGGTTTTCGGGGAGCGTCTCAGCCAAACGGAGTGGCAGATTTTGGTTGTGCTGGGCGGGGCAAAAGCGCCGACGCCGCCTGACGGGGCTTCAGGGCACAGTGCGGCGTCTGCCGGCTTAGCCCAGGGCTCAGTGACGGCGCTGTCTTACAAAACCCTCAAATGCCACTGCGGGGTGTCGGATGATGCGTTGAGCCGGGGGTTGAGGCGGCTGGTAGTCACAGGGCTGGTGCTGCGCACGAGTTGCGAATCGGATCAGCGCTCTGTGCGCTATGGCTTGTCGCCCAAAGCCGAGCAAGCGTTTTCACGCATGGGCAGCTTGGTGGTGGCTGAGCTCGCTGGGCTGGTGCTCTCGCTCAGCATGGCGCTCGCGCAACGAGACGCCACCGAGATCACCCAAAAAGACGCGGCGGGATAAACGATTTTGTGCCGTTTGGTGGTGGCGGCCGGGCGGGGCGCACGCCACGTTTTTCCCAAGAATCAAACCGTAACCAATACGCCTATCCGGGATAAAATACCGCGCTTCTCGCCTCGGCTATTTGGCTTTCTTGCTGGCGATTTTTATTGCGGTGATCCGATGAAAACCCCGATCGATGATGTTCGCATCAATGAAATAAAAGAGCTTGCCCCGCCCGCCCATGTGCTGCGCGAGTTGCCCGCCACTGAGCGTGCGGCGGCCACCACCTTTGCTGCCCGCCAGGCGATTCACCGCATTTTGCATGGCGCGGATGATCGCTTGCTGGTGATTATCGGCCCGTGTTCCATCCATGACCGCGAAGCCGCCCTGGAATATGCCTCACGCCTCAAAGCCCAAGCCGATCGCTTGAGCCAGGATGTGCTGGTAGTGATGCGTGTGTATTTTGAAAAGCCGCGGACCACCGTGGGCTGGAAAGGGCTCATCAATGACCCGGCGCTCGATGGCAGTTTCCGCATCAATGAAGGCCTGCGGTTGGCCCGTCGCGTGCTGTGGGAAATCAACGAGCTCGGGCTGCCCGCGGCTACGGAATTCCTCGACATGATCACCCCGCAGTATCTTGCTGACTTGATCAGCTGGGGGGCGATTGGAGCGCGCACCACGGAATCGCAGGTGCATCGCGAGCTCGCGTCCGGTTTGTCTTGCCCGGTGGGCTTCAAGAATGGCACTGATGGCAATATCCGCATCGCGGTGGACGCGATTCGCGCCGCCGCCGCGCCGCATCACTTTTTGTCGGTCACCAAGGCGGGGCATTCCGCGATTGTGTCGACAGCCGGGAATGAGGATTGCCATGTCATCCTGCGTGGTGGCAAGGCGCCCAACCATGATGCCGCCAGTGTCGACGCCGCTTGTAAGGAGATCGGTGGCGCGGGGCTGGCTGCGCGGCTGATGATCGATTTTTCCCATGCCAACAGCCGCAAGCAATATGCCTTGCAGATGGAGGTGGCCCAGGATGTCGGCGCGCAGATTGCTGGTGGCGATGATCGCATCATCGGTGTGATGGTCGAATCTCATCTCAACGAAGGCCGCCAGGACCTCACCCCCGGCTGCGCGCTGGAATATGGCAAGAGCATCACCGATGCGTGCCTCGGCTGGGAAGACAGCGTGGAGGTGCTCGAGGTTCTCGCTGAGGCTGTGCGTAAACGTCGGCTTGCGCGTGATGAATAGCGAAGCGCCCGCGCCAGGCTCATCGATGGCAAGTGCCGAGACCGCCTCGCTTGGGCGACTCTTGTGGGTGCTGCTGCTCGCCACGCTGGGCTTTCGTATGTGGTTCGCCCATGCGCTGCCCTTCACCGGGGACGAGGCGTATTTTTATTACTGGGGCGCGGTGCCCGATTGGGGGTTTTACGATCACCCGCCGATGGTGGGCTGGTGGCTCGCGGCCTTGCAGGCTGTGTCACATGACACCCTGTGGCTGCGCCTGCCCTCGGTGATCTTGCCCGCGGTGATGGCGCTCTCGGTGTGGCGTTTCTTGCAGCCTTATGGGCAGGATGTTTCTCGAACGGCGGCGGTGCTGGTGCTGCTGGCGCCAGCGAATGTGTGGAATGTGGCGATCACCACTGACACGCCGCTGGTGTTTTTCTCGTTTTTCTCCGCGCTGTGTTTTCTGCGGGCGGTGCGCGATGATGCGCCGCTTTGGTATCTGGCCTGCGGGGCCTTCTTGGGCGGCGCGTTTTTATCGAAATATTTTTCGGTGTTGCTGGGTGTGGCGTTTGCTGTGGCGCTCTTTTGGCGGGGGTCTGCTGCCAAGCGCTTGGGGCTCTGCCTCATCGTCCTCGCGGCAGCGCCGGCGGTGGTGCTCAATGTGTGGTGGAACATGGGCCACTGCTGGGCGAACATCATGTTCAATGTGTTCAATCGCCACGGCGACGCGGGCTGGTCCTGGAAAACGCCGCTGTTGTATGCGGCCACTGTGCTGTATCTCCTCACCCCGCCGGTGGTCTGGGCGGTGGCTCGGGGTGGCCTGAGTGAGCGCTTGGGCGGGCAGGGGTTTTTCATCGCGGCCATTGCCGGTGTGCCACTGGCGATATTCGCGGTGTTGTCGGTGGTCAAGACTATTGGCATGCATTGGCTGCTGTCATTCGTGCCCTTTGCGCTGATGGCGGTGGTGCTGTGTTCCGATCAGCCGCGTCGGGCCTGGCTGCAGCGGTTCTTTCTGGGCTTCGCGGCGCTCCATGTGATCCTGATCGGGGTGATCGCCAGCTTGCCAGTCGAGACTTGGCGCAAGACCCGCTTGTATGACGGCATCATTCTGACGGTGAAATCCGATGAGCTTTTGGCGAAGCTCTCGCCCTATTCCGCTGACCATGTGTTCATGACGGATGGCTACTCACCCTCGGTCACTTTGTCATTTAATGCGCAGCGTTATTTCCCGGTGTTCGGGGACGCCTCGAGCCATGCGCGGCATGATGACATCCTCACCGATTTTCGGCCGCTCGATGGGCGCAATCTTCTGGTGCTGACCAAAAGCGCGCCTGACTTGGCGCGCTATACGCCGTATTTTGCGACGACAGAGGTGAAGCCTATCGAAGTGCGCGGGGCGCAGTTTTGGCTGGTGCTGGGGCAGGGCTTTCAATATCGCGTCTATCGCGATGCAGTGCTTGAGCGCGCGCGCGAGCGCTGGTATGCCGTGCCGCGCTGGCTGCCGCAGACCGGTTGTTATTTCTGCGAGCGGTATTTCCCCGAACGTGCCTGCACCGCGCCATGAAGACCGGCCTCGCACTCCTTCGCCTGCTGCGGCCCCACCAGTGGGTGAAGAACACCTTTGTTTTTGTCGGGCTGATTTTCGGCCACGCCTGGTCAAACCCGGTCACCTGGGCGCATAGCCTCGCCGCGTTTGTGGCTTTCTGCGCGCTCTCCAGCGCGGTGTATGTGGCCAATGACTGGCTCGATCGCGAACAAGACCGCGCGCACCCCAAAAAGCGGTTGCGCCCGCTGGCAAGCGGTGAGGTGAGCGGCTTTGCCGCTGCCTGCCTTGCGGGCGCGGCGCTCTTGATCGGGCTGTTGCTGGCGGCGTTTGTCGGTGAGCCTTTGCTGCTGATTGCGCTCGCCTATCTCGCGCTCAATCTTGCCTACAACCTGGGCGGCAAACATGTGGTGCTGCTTGATGTCTTCATGATCGCCACCGGCTTCATGCTGCGTATTCTGGCCGGCACTTTGGGGGTGGGCGTGGCGCCTTCGCACTGGCTGTTGCTGTGCGGCTTTTCACTCACTTTGTTTCTGGGCTTTGCCAAGCGCCGCGCGGAGCTTGCCGCCTTGGCTGATGAAGACGCAGCGGCCCATCGGCGGGTGCTGCTGCATTATTCCCCTGCCTTGCTCGACAAAATGATCGCGGTGATGATGTCCGCGGTGCTCGCCACTTACAGCCTCTACACCGTGAGCCCCGAGACCATCGCGCTGCATGGCACCGACAAGCTCATCTACACCGTGCCGTGTGTGTTGTATGGCATGTTTCGCTATCTCTACCTGCTGCACCAGCGCGGTGGTGGCGGCGACCCGGCAGTGGAGCTGCTGCGCGATCGCCATCTGCAGGCTGCGGTGTTGGCGTGGCTCGCGGTGACGGTGGGCTTGCTGATGAGCGCGGGGTAGGTTGTCTGTGCGCGGCAGCGCGGGCCGACTCAAAGATCCCCGGCGTGTGCGACTTCCACTGGCGTGCCCCATAGGGCGCTCATCACGCGCTGGGCCGTGGCTTTGTCACCGGTGGTCCAAAAGCGCGTCGAACTTGTGTCAGCGGTGCTTAAAAGTGCGGATTCATGCAGCACGCGGGTGAGCTGGCGGGCAACTGCCGCGCCGGTGTCGATCAGTGTCACCTGTGGGCCGGCGGCTTTTTCGATGGCTGC
>JBEAUN010000087.1:0-5426 GCA_041161415.1 Pseudomonadota bacterium
GCGTTTGTTAAAACGCGAGTAGCCGCAAGCCCGTAGGGCGCGCAGGGGCGTAGCCCCGGAGGCTGTTTGAGGAGCGTATGGGTCGATCACATTTTGATGCGGATGTGCTGTCTTGGCTTCGGGCTCTGCCATTGGAGCGGGTGCTGGATGCTTTGGGGTTTTTTTATCGGCGCGATGAGGCGTTTAAGCCGGAGAAAGACGCGCGCACCATCCGCCTCTTCGTTTCTACCCCACAAGGCCAGGCATGGGAGCTGCTCGTCACTGGCGTGAAGTGGTATGACTCACGGGCCGCTGTTGGCGGCGGTGGGGCCATTGATCTGGTTATGCACCTGCGTCGCGTTGATTTTGTAGCCGCGGTCACGTTGTTGAAAGCGGCAATCGGGTTAGGCCGACGAACAGGATAGTCGATACATAGGTATGTGGGTATAACAGGGCTGTGTCATCTGTTGTGCGCTTGTGATGGATAGGGATGTCTCCCCAAGGCTTCTTACGCATCATCGTTTCCAAGATAGCGTGGCTGGCGCGGCCCGCAGGCAGCATGGCGGGGACACGGGCCAGTCCCGGAAAGCGGCGGGGCCCTTGATGCCTCGCGGTACTGCCAACGCTCCCGGCACAGCCGGGGGAGGAAACGGCCCCCGGATGATGCGGCGCGGCAAGCGCCAGTTTTCACCTTGCTAAAAGCAGCTTGCCCCGATCAGGAATCAGCCTGGGGCACGTGGTTTCACCCACCGATCGGAAGGGGATTGATAGAACCCGGATTATGCACAGGCCAAACGCCAAGACCTCGCTAGCAGCCTGTCGGACTTTCGCTTAAAACGTCCATTTTTGAGTTTATTGCCCAATTTTTAAGCAACGATGACGCATTTAAACGCCCTGAAGGGCCCGAAAATTGTTTTCCGCGTAGCTCCATCCGCCTAAACGCGCCGTGATTCTCAAAGTCCGACAGGCTGCTAGGGCTCATAGCTGTTCCTAGCGTGCTTTATTTTCCGTTTTTGAGACCCCCTTATGAATAAGAACTGGTCGATGGGTTCATCGGCATGGCGAGCCGTGATTTTGGATGTTAAAGGCTGTCACGAAGTCGGTCTGATCGTCGCAGAACGTCCTTGTCCGCTTCTGGGGCAGTGGTAATGGTCTGCACCCGCGGTCACTCGGTTGCATAGGGGCCGAGGAAGCGCACACCGTTGAAGTGAATCAGGTGCGACGGCGCATCCGCCACCCAAACCTCCGTCTCCCATGAGATTTCGACAAGGTAGCGGCCCATGATCGAGCGGTTCGGGAAGGCAGTCACATATACCAACCCAGCCTTGGAGCCGGCAAAGAGCTTGGCGAGTTCGGCGTGGCGCTTGCCATCGACCGGGCCGTGACTGGTGACGGACTCCACCAGCAGCAGCCAATTTTTCTCGGTGAAGTGCAAGACTACATCGGGCATCTTGCCGTGTGAGTCCACATCCACGCCCAGCTCGGCCAGCAGCGCAGCGTCGAAGTAGCCCCACTTGTCGCCAGTGTCACCGGCGTAGACCAGCACGCTACCCGGCGCAAAGCGGGGTGCGAAGTCCTCGATGATGGCCCGGATGAGTTCGCTGTGTTCGCCGGGGCTGAGGGTGATTTCCTTCCCCGGTGCAATCTCAACCGGGATGCGGTTCTGCTCGCGCTCCATCGCGTACTTGGCAACCAGCGTTTCACGCTCGGCCATATAGGCGGTGAGGTTGTCGTGCCACTTGGCCGTGCCGAAGCTGCGCAGCAGCTTTAGGGCGGCGGGTTCGACTTGATAGACTGCCTTCGGGCTGTTCACCGGTCGGTCTGGCTTGTCTGGGTTGTAGAGGGCCACGCCAGCGTCGCAGAACTGGTGCATGGTCTGGCGGCGGAACGTCTCGCGGGTGTTCGGTGCGTACTCTTTGCCGTAGTGCTCGCGTGCCCAATCCATGATCGGCGTGATGCCCACAAGCGGGTTTTCTGCCTGTGCCCACGGCTTGCCCGGCGTGAGGTTCAGCAGGGCCAGCAGTGACAGGGCGGATCGCTCGTTTTGCTGCGCTCGGGGTAGGCCCAGAGAAATGATGATCTGGTGGGCGGCCTCGATGTATTCGTTCTTCTTGTCGGTCATGCAGTCAGTTTCCCTAGTTGTTCATCAATCATTTCCTGCGTTATTTCGCTGTGCTGCTTGGCCCACTGGCCCAGTTCGATCAGCGCCTCACGGCTCGGGTACTTCATCAGCTTGAGGTCGGTTGCATTGACCTGCGTGTGGCCGTTGAAGCGGCGGAAGCTCTCGTCCACGGCGGTGGTGTTCAGAAACACGGCCAGCCCTCGGGCCAGCAGCTCCGGCAAGCCGCGCTTGTTCTCGTGAAAGAGGTTCATGTGGTTCTCGAAGCCCAGCACGGTATGGTCGCCAAAGGCCGCAGGATCAACCACGCTCGCCACCACGCGGCGCTTTTCTTCCTTCGATGAGAACCGGCGCACCGCACAATAGAAGCCATTTGGATAAAGCCACTTTTCCGTCTCGGCGTTGCGCAAGATTGCGTTCGGCTTCTTCAAGCCCGGTACCGGCCACATCGTTCCGGTGATGCTCAGGTGTCCGGGGTAGATCAGCGGCACTGTGCCCTCTTCGGGCATGTCTCGCAGCTGCTCTTTCAGGCGAAAGTCCACCACAGGCCCGGTCGATACCTTGATGCCCAGATCGGCCAGCGAGTAGCGCACGGCGGGCGATAGCTCGATGGCGCTTTTCTCGGTCGTAGTGGGCACATGGATAAACCGCTCGGGGTCATCTGGGAACACGATCCGGTCGAACGGGTGTTCGTGCATGTTAAGGTCTGTGAAGCTGTCATCGGTCGAAGTGGTGATCGTCACCGGCCCCTGCTGGCCGCCTCGCTCAAGGCGGATGATGACGTTCTCTTGCAGCACTTCATCGTCCTTGAACGCCTTGTTGCGGGAATCGAAGAGGTGCATGTGGCGGATGGCTGCACGCTCAAGGATAAAATCACGGAACGGGCGGTAGTATGGCCCATTGCAGAAGCTGCGCGGGATGATCGCCACGATCTGGCCGCCCGGTGCAGCCTGTGCCACGGCCAGCGCGACGAAGGCCGAATATAGGTTCACCGTTTCGATACCGACAGAGCGCAGGGCCAGCCGGTGGGCTGAATTGCTATTGATCTTCTTGTAGGGCGGATTGAGTATCGCGTGGGTGAAGCCCTTGGCCTGCAGATCCTTAGCGGTCGCCAGCTCGATGTAATCCCCGGCGATGACTTCAGCCTTGACCTTGCTATAGCCCGCCAAGTGCTGCTTGAGGTGCCCGCACAGCTTCTCGTCCACCTCGTAGGCCGTCGCCTCTACGGTCTTGAAGCCGAAGTTACCGGCCAGCCAACGGTCGATGAAGGCGCAGGAGAGGGCGCCGACGCCCGCGCCCGAATCCAGCAAGCGGCAGGTCTGCAGGGCGCTTGGCGGGAACATCCCCGCCATGAAGCGAGCCACGCTCGAAGGGGTCATGAACTGGCCAAGCTCAGACTTGCGCTTCTGGGCAATGCGGGGGGAAACCTCGCGTCGCACGCTGTCTGCGGTATCAAGTTGTTGAAGCATTCCATCTCGTCCTTATTGGCGCGGCGCGATGACACCGACGTGTTTGTAGAGCGTGGTGCGTGACACGCCGTAGCGGCGGGCCACGTCCGCCACCAGGATGCCTGGGTCACGCAAAAGCGCCTTGATCTCGCGCACCTGCTTTTCGTCTAGCTTCGGCTTGCGGCCACCGGCCCGGCCACGTGCACGCGCTGCGGCCAATCCCGCCCGCGTGCGCTCTCGGATCAAGTTCCGCTCGAACTCCGATAGGGCCGCGAACAAATGGAAAACCAGCTTGCCGGCTGCGCTGTCCGTCTCGATCTTCTCCGTCAGGCTCTCGAAGCCGACGCCACGCTGCTCCAGCTCGGCAACGATTTGCACCAAGTCCGGCAGACTACGTCCGAGCCTATCCAGTCGCCACACTACAAGGGTATCGCCCTCACGCAGCGCCTTGCGGCACTGGTCAAGCTCAGGGCGCTCGGTCGATTTACCGCTGGCCGCTTCCTCGTAGATGACGGCGCATCCGGCCTTCGTCAGAGCGTCGCGCTGCAAGTCAAGGTTCTGGTCATCAGTCGAAACACGGGCATAGCCTATGCGTTGTTTCATTGACAGCGCTCAAACATAGAAAAATTGACGCCAATATTAACGGGTTGGGGCTCAAAAGGGTGCCGAAACCATAAACTCCGCATATCGTCCATAAAACCACCGTTTGATGGACACCTCGCTTGCAAAAAAGACTCCCCCCAGTTAAGGTGCGGAAGTCGAATTGTGGATATTTGCGGATATATTTGTGGCCATGCTCAATACGAACAACATTGCCATTACGCCCGATGTCCTGGCGCTCATCGCTCAAATAGATGAGTTCAAAGGCGCGTGGCGAGCGCTGGGCTTGCTGGCGCCAGAGCGGCTATTAGCGCTTCGGCGCGTGGCCACCATCGAAAGCGTGGCCTCATCCACACGCATCGAGGGGAGCAAGCTGTCCAATGCCGAGGTCGATGCCCTGCTCTCGAGCATCAAGGTGAAGAAATTCACCACCCGTGACGAACAGGAGGTCGCTGGCTATGCGGACGTGATGGAGCTGCTTTTCGCGTCCTGGGAGCATATCCCTTTCAACGAAAACCACATCCAGCAACTACATCGCGACTTGCTTCGTTACAGCGATAAAGACACGCATCACAGGGGGCAGTACAAAAAAATATCCAACAACGTCGGCGCGTTCAATGCTCATGGCCAACAGGTGGCGGTGGTCTTTGAAACGGCCACACCCTTTGACACGCCTCGGCTTATGCAAGAGCTGGTCGAATGGGTGCGCCATGCCCGCGAACATAAAACGCTCCACCCGCTATTGATCGTGGCCGTCTTCGTGGTGGTCTTCCTGGAGATCCACCCCTTCGAGGACGGCAACGGGCGTCTGTCGCGCATTCTGACCACCTTGCTCATGCTGCAGTTCGGCTACAGCTATGTGCCGTACAGCTCGCTGGAAAGCATCATCGAACAAAACAAGGGTGGGTACTACATTGCCCTACGCCAGACACAAGGCACAATTCGCACCGATAGCCCCAACTGGCAACCGTGGATTGTGTTTTTCTTGTCATCGTTGGCGTCCCAAGTCAGACGGCTGGGTGAAAAGGTTGAACGGGAAAAACTGCTCTCCCAGCGTCTTCCACAACTCTCTGCCGACCTGGTTTCACTCGCCAGAGAGCACGGCAGGATCACCACGGCTCAGGCCGAGAAACAAACGGGGGCTAACCGCGCCACGATCAAGGCGCACTTAGCCAAGCTCGTTAAGGATGGCCAGTTGGTCAAACAGGGTGTCGGTCGCGGCACTTGGTATGTGGCCGCAGGTTAGGGCATCTGCGGCATCCCGGGAAAATCTACGCGGA
>JBEAUN010000132.1:0-2871 GCA_041161415.1 Pseudomonadota bacterium
CCACGGTGCAGCTCATCGACCCACGTTTCTATCACCTGGACACCTGCTTTTGCCCGCTCACCGACGGCGCCGTGATCTGGTATCCGGGCGCTTTTTCCGATCAAGCGCGACATGACATTCACATCGCACTGGAATTGCGCGGCTCGATTGAAGTCACCGAAATCGAAGCCCGCGATTTCTGCTGCAACGCGGTTGAAGTCGGCGACACGCTAATTGCAAATCGCTGGTCCGATCGCTTGAAGGGCCTGCTCGCTGGCCGTGGTTACCGCACCGTTGAGGTCGATCTCTCGGAATTCATGAAAGCCGGCGGCGCCGCCAAATGCCTCACGTTAAGGCTCGACTGATGGAGCGCGCCCATGAAAAAAACTCGCCAACTCATCACCCTCGAGGCCGCACACGGCGCGCATAATTACCACCCGGTTGAAGTGGTCCTCCAGGCCGCCCGCGGGGTGCATGTCTTCGATGTGGAAGGTCGTCGCTACATCGACATGATGAGCGCCTACTCCACCGCGTCGCTCGGCCATAGCCACCCGAAAATTTTGAAGGCGCTCATCAAACAAGCCGGCACGCTGGATGTCACAAGCCGCGCCTTCTACAACAACCAGCTGCCGCGCTGGCTGAAAATGCTCACCACGCTCGCCGGCATGGACCGCGCACTGCCGATGAATAGCGGCGCCGAAGCCGTGGAAACCGCCATCAAGCTCGCCCGCAAATGGGGCGAAACCGTCAAGCGCATTCCAGAAAATCACTGCGAGATCATCGGCTGCATCGACAATTTCCACGGCCGCACGCTGGGCATCATCAGCCTCTCGACCGAGCCGCAATACCGCGCTAATTTCGGCCCCTTTCTGCCCGGCATGAAAACCGTGCCGCTGGGCGATTTGCGCGCACTCAAAAAAGCCATCACACCGCATACCGCGGCGTTTATCGTCGAGCCCATCCAGGGTGAAGCCGGCATCCGCATCCCGCCGGCGGGGTATCTCAAGGCCGCGCGCGAATTATGCAAAAAGCATAAGGTGCTGTTCATCGCCGATGAAATTCAGTGCGGCCTGTCCCGCACCGGGAAATTATTCTGCTTTCAGCATGACGATCTCGATCCTGATCTCGTAATTCTGGGCAAGGCCTTGGGAGGCGGCGTGTATCCCGTCTCGGCGGTGGTGGGCTCGGATGAAGTGCTGGGTGTGTTGAAACCCGGCGACCACGGCTCCACATTCGGCGGTAATGCCATCGCCGCCGCGGTGAGTATGAAGGCGCTGGAATTATTGAGCGACCCAAAACTCATCGAGCATGTCGCCAAATTGGGCCACTGGGCACTTGATTATCTGCACGACCACCTTGACGGGCACCCCCTGATTCGCGATATCCGCGGCAAAGGGCTTTTCATCGGCGTGGAAACCACCACCCCCGCCCGGCCGCTCGTCAATGCGCTCAAGGAAAAAGGCGTGCTCACCAAGGACACGCATGAAGTCGTCATCCGGCTCGCCCCGCCGCTGATCATCAAAAAACGTGAGCTCAAACAAGCGCTGGATGCGCTGATTGACGTTATCCAGCACCACCGCGTGGCATAAGGCGCACCGCTCCAAGGCTCGACTTCTCGGCGACATGATTGCATCATGACAAGCTTTCCAAAAGCCTTCTAAAAGATGCTCGTCAATTGCGTAGCCTACCGGGACGGCCATAAGCTCCAGGACATTTCCATCGAAGCAATCAGCGATTTTTTAGCTGAGCCAGACTGCTTCGTGTGGGTTGCGCTCAAAGATGCCACACCCGAAGAACTGGCCAAAATGCGCGAGGAATTCGGGCTCCATGAACTCGCCGTCGAAGACGCCCACCACGGCCACCAGCGGCCGAAAATCGAAGAATACGGCGACACTTTATTCGCCGTTCTGCACGCCCCCAGCCTCAAGGACGGCGTGCTGGAGATCGGCGAAATCAATCTTTTCGTCGGCAAGAATTTCGTGCTGTCAGTGCGCAATCGCGTTGAGCAAAATTTCTCCGTGGTGCGCGAGCGCTCCGAGCGGGAGCCGCATTTGCTCTCGCAGGGCGCAGGGTTTGTCTTTTATGCGCTGATGGACGCGGTGGTCGATCGCTATTTCCCGATCGCCGATGCACTTGAAACTGAGCTTGAAAACATCGAAGAGCACATCTTCATCAAAGGCTCCGAGCGCAGCAACATCGAGCGGCTCTATGGTTTAAAACGCCAAGTGATGCGTGTCAAACACGCGGTCGCGCCGCTGCTTGAAGCCGTCAATAAACTCCACGGCGGTCGCGTGCCCGAGGTGTGCGTACGCACGCAAGATTATTTCCGCGACCTCGCCGACCACCTCACGCGCATCAATACCCAACTCGACAGCATCCGCGACACCATCGGCACCGCGATTCAGGTGAATCTCTCAATGGTCGCCATCAGCGAATCGGAAGTCACCAAAAGGCTCGCCGCCTGGGCAGGTATCTTTGCTGTCGCCACCGCCTTTGCTGGCATCTGGGGGATGAATTTCACCGCCATGCCTGAGCTTAGTTGGCGCTATGGCTACCCCATGGCCTTGGCGCTCATCACCGGCGCCTGCGCTGGGCTTTATGTGCGATTCAAGCGTTTGCGTTGGCTTTAGACCCCGCGCCCCAACCACCATCAACGCGCCCCAGAGCGATCATAAGAATGTGGTTGTGGCCTGACTGAACAAGAAACACGCCGCATGCCACGCGCCGTCAAAGGGCGTGTGCCCACATAAAAACCGTTGGGCCTATCAGGCTCCGGAAACCAAAAAACCCGTCTGCCCTGAGCCAGACGCTCGGTTGGGGGCGCTTTCACCAAGCATGAGGGTGCTTGGTTCAAGGCGCGTCGAAGAAAACGCAATTGATGCGGCAATTTGT
>JBEAUN010000189.1:0-4877 GCA_041161415.1 Pseudomonadota bacterium
AAAGTGCTGGAATAGTATCACAAATACATGATTATAGGTTGTTTTTTATTAACTTAATGGCATTGACCCTAAAGGGCGGGTAACACACCCACGCAGAAATGTTAAAATCCGCGGCTTTTTCTTCGGGAGGCCCGCTTGTCTTCCAACAACCATCACACTGAAGCGGCCATCATTGATGGCAATGCCTTGTCCCGCGAGGTGCGCGAGCGGCTCAAAGCCCGCGCGCAATCCTTGTCCGAAAAGGGCGTCACGCCCTGCCTCGCGGTGATTTTGGTCGGCGCCAATCCGGCCTCTGCGGTCTATGTGCGCAACAAAGTGAAAGCCTGCGAAGACGCTGGCATTAGCTCGCTGCGCGACGATTACGCCGAAGACGTCGACCCCAAGCAGGTGTTCGATCGCATCGCGCAATTGAATGCTGACCCCAGCGTGCATGGCATCCTGGTGCAGCTGCCGTTGCCGCCGCAATTCGATTCCGACGCAGTACTCGAAGCGATCGCCGCTGACAAGGATGTCGATGGTTTTCACGCCGAAAACGTGGGCGCGCTGGCGCAGGGTAACCCGCGCTTCATTCCCTGCACGCCTTATGGCGTGATGGAAATGCTGAAATCCGCGCAAGTGAATCTCAAGGGCGCCGAAGCCGTGGTGGTGGGCCGCAGCAACATCGTGGGCAAGCCCATGGCGCTCCTGCTGCTGGGTGCCGGCGCCACGGTCACGGTATGCCATTCGCAAACCCGCGATCTCGCCTTCCACACCCGCCGCGCAGATGTGCTGGTGGCCGCCGTGGGGCGGCCGCGCATGATTACCGGCGACATGATTAAGCCCGGCGCGGTGGTGATCGATGTCGGCATCAATCGCCTGCCGCCGGAAGAAGGCGGCAAGCTGGTGGGCGATGTGGATTTCGATTCCGCCAAACACGTGGCGTCCCTCATCACCCCAGTGCCCGGTGGCGTGGGGCCGATGACCATCACCATGCTGCTGGCCAACACGCTTGAATCCGCCGAGCGCCGTTTGGGAGACATGAAATGAGCGATGCCAAGCCCGTGATCGGCGTGGTGATGGGCTCCAATTCCGATTGGGCCACCATGCGCGCCGCCACCGAGATGCTCGAGCAATTCGGTGTGCCGTTTGAAGCGCGTGTGGTCTCCGCCCACCGCACCCCGGATCTTTTGTTTGAATACGCCGACACCGCCGCCGCGCGCGGCTTGCGGGCGATTATCGCTGGCGCAGGCGGCGCGGCGCACCTGCCGGGCATGTTGTCGTCCAAGACCATCCTGCCGGTGCTGGGTGTGCCGGTGCAATCCAAAGCCTTGAAGGGCCTGGATTCGCTGTTGTCGATTGTGCAGATGCCCAAGGGCGTGCCGGTGGCCACCTTTGCAATTGGTGAGGCGGGTGCGGCCAATGCCGCGCTTTATGCCATCAGCATGCTGGCCACCACCGATGCTTCGCTCGCAGCAAAGCTGACTGCCTTCCGCGAAAAGCAAACGCAGATGGTGCTGGATATGAAGCTGGAAGACCCGCGATGATCAGCCCGCCTGCCATTCTGGGCATGTTGGGCGGCGGCCAGCTAGGCCGCTTTTTTGTCATCGCGGCCCATGAGCTGGGTTACCGCGTGATGGTGCTCGACCCGGATCCAGGCAGCCCAGCCGGACGCATTGCCGATGAGCATCTGGTGGCGCAGTATGACGACGAAGCGGCCTTGCAGAAAATGGCCGCCAGCTGTGCTGCGGTGACCACGGAATTTGAAAATGTGCCCTCGGCTACGCTCGCGTATCTGGCCCGTCACATGCCGGTGAGCCCGGCGGCGGAGTGCGTGGCGATTGCCCAGCATCGCATTCGTGAAAAAACCTTTCTGCGCGACCATGGCTTCCCGATCGGTCCGTTCGCAGTGATCGAATCCGCGGCTGATCTGGACGCGGTGCCCCCCACATTTTTCCCCGCAGTATTGAAGGTCGCCCGCTTTGGCTATGACGGCAAAGGCCAGGTGCGCGTGAGCAGCCTCGATGAGGCTCGCGCCGCCTTTGCAGGCTTTCAGGGCGAGCCTTGTGTGCTGGAAAAATTCCTGCCCCTCTCGTGCGAAGTCTCAGTGGTGCTGGCCCGCAACCGCGAGGGCGATGCGCGCTGTTTTCCGCTGGCAGAGAACCAGCATCGCGCGGGCATTCTGGATGTGTCGATCGTGCCGGCACGTGTACCGAGCGCGCTGGCTGCTGAAGCCGCCTCGCTTGCCTTGTCGCTGGCGGAAAGTTTGGGCTATGTCGGCGTGATGGCGGTGGAGTTTTTTGTCAGCGAAGGCCGTCTCCTGGTGAATGAAATCGCCCCGCGGCCGCATAACAGCGGGCATTACACGCTGGACGCCTGTGCGGTCAGTCAGTTCGAGCAGCAGGTGCGTGTGCTCACGGGGCTGCCGTTGGGTGAGACTGCCGCGCATAGCGCAGCGGTGATGGTGAATCTCCTGGGCGATGTCTGGCTGCAAGAAGGAAAAAGCGCTGAGCCAGCCTGGCAAAAGATTTTGCAGGTGCCTGCGTTGAAGCTCCATCTCTATGGCAAATTCGAAGCCCGTGCGGGTCGCAAGATGGGGCATTTTACGGTGCTGGGGCGGCAGCTTGATGCCACCTTGGACGCCGCGCTCAAAGCCCGCACGGCAATAGGTGTGGCGGATGACAGCGGCCGATGACATCACGCGCGCCGTCGCGCTGTTGCGCGCTGGCGAGCTGGTCGCGTTTCCCACCGAGACTGTCTATGGCCTGGGCGCCGACGCCCAGAACCCGCACGCGGTGGCCAAGATTTTCGCTGCCAAGGGCCGCCCGGCTGATCATCCGCTGATTGTGCATTTGCCAGAAGCAGAGCAGATCACGCAGTGGGCGCGCACTATCCCGCGCGAAGCGATCGCACTGGCGCGCGCCTTTTGGCCGGGGCCTTTGACACTCATTTTGAAGCGCAGCGAGATCGTCCCGGATGCCGTCACTGGCGGACAGGACACAGTGGGCCTGCGCGTGCCGGCGCATCCTCTGGCCCTGCAATTGCTCGCGGCGTTCGGCAGCGGGCTGGCGGCGCCCTCGGCCAATCGCTTTGGCAAAGTGAGCCCCACCACCGCGCAGCATGTGCGCGATGAATTAGGCGATCGCGTGCCGCTGATCCTCGATGGCGGGCCCTGCCAGGTGGGCATTGAATCCACCATCATCGATTTATCCGAAGGCACGCCGGTGCTGCTTCGCCCAGGCATGATCAGCCCGGGCGAGATTGCCAGTGTCATCGGCCGCGAAGTGCGCGCCCGCGCTCCAGCCCAAGCCGGCACGCGTGTCTCGGGCATGCTGGAAGCGCATTACGCACCCACCACGCCGCTCCGCTTGCTGGATGGCAGCGCATTCGCTGCCGCACTCCAATCCGCCTTGGATGCGGGACGCCGCGTCGGTGTGGTGTCGCATGTCGCGTGTCCCCCGGCGCTTGTCCAAACGGTGCGGTGGCTGTGTCTGTCGAGCGAACCCCGGGCGTATGCGCATGACATTTACGCGAGCCTGCGCATGTTGGATGAAGCGGGGCTTGACTGCATTTTTGTGGAAAGCCCGCCGCCGGATGCGCAGTGGGCGCCGATTCGTGATCGGCTTCTCAAAAGCGCTGCCGGCTCAGGCGGCGCGTCAGTTTGATTGGGGGGGCAGTAAAGGGTTTGGTGATCTGGTCGCTGGCCCCTACGCCGCTGGGTGTAGGGTAGTGGTTTTTTGGCGCGCCTCAATTTTCTTGCCATTGCGTCGTAACCCCAAACGTAGGCGCACATCTCCGGAACTTTTTTCAGGCGAGCGCTACTGAGCGCGCGGTTGCCCCAGGCTGCCCATTTTTTGACGTTTTTTCAGGGCGGCCCATGGCGCCTACATCATTGATCCCAGCAGTACTGAGTTTTGATAAGCCCGGCGAATCCATTCGGGCGGAGGTATTGAATTGAAATCGGCAGCAATCAACATCCCGGGCGCACGCCCGGATCCCCAAAATTCCCCCGTCGGCAGCGGGTCCCATGAAAACCGCTCGTTTTTGTTGAGCCCTGGCCGCGGCAGAGCAGAAGGGGTTTCGACGGGCAGGCAAAGTGGCGGGGTCTACAGGTCGGCGCAAAGTGTGTTGAGTTATTCGCCGAAAGCCAGACCGAGGTCGGGCGCGGCAAGGCAAATCGAGCCTGGGCGGAGAGAAATCGATGAACCGCCGCTGCCGAGCGCTTGCACTGCACCGAATTACACAGCGCCCTCAGTTCAGATTTATCCCGCATTGCCAAGGCTGGATGAGGCCGGCCTGGATCAGGCGACGCGTGCCTTCAAGAGTCAAATCAAAGAACGACTCGTCAATCTCGAACAAGATATCGAAGACTTCATCGATGCGGATGAGAATTCCATGGAACAGGCGCAATTGGGGTACCGGCTGTTTCGCGTCGGCATGGAAATGAAGCAGGCCTGTACGGATTGGCTTCTTACCGTGAAAGCCGATCAACAGCAAGCGCCGGATGCGGCCTTCGTGATCCATACCCGACTCGGGATGGAGGCCATCGACCGCGGTGATTGGCTCCAGGCCATCGATGAATTGGGTGTGGCCTGTCGGCGCGCCCCGCGGTGTCATGATGCGATCAGGAACCTGGCGCTTTGCGCCGAGAAGATGGCGGCGGCTCACTTGCACGCCGTTGCCCACTTGCCTGACCCGGATAAATTCAGCCGTGGTCTTCGGCGTCTTGGAGAGCAAGTTGATTCGCTCGAGCAGCAAAAACACAACGCGCCCGCAGACCCCAGCATTCTGCGCACACAGACGAATGTGCTCAACGATCTTATTCAGCGCTGCGATGGCTGGGCGGAGCAGCTCGGAAAATTCACGCAGCAAGAGCGCCGTTTTTCTCCGCGACAGTCTCT
>JBEAUN010000197.1:0-6250 GCA_041161415.1 Pseudomonadota bacterium
CGCGAAGTGCTGTTTGGCTTGGGCGAGCCGGTGCCGAGCCATCCGCGTGGAAAACTCGTCGGGCTGATTGCCTTCGCCTGGGCCACCTGGCTGTATCGTTTGGTGCTTTTTATAGGGATTGCGTTGTTGGTGTATCACTTTTTCTTCAAGGCCCTGGGGGTGGTGTTGTTCCTGATTGAGATCGGCTGGTTTATCCTCATGCCGATGAAATCCGAACTCACCGCCTGGTGGCAACGGCGCACCGCGATTGCCCGAGCAAGCGCATCACGCCGCAGCGGCTTGCTAGCGCTCATGCTGCTGGGCGCGTGCTTTCTGCCCTGGCCCACCCGCATCGAAGCCACCGCGCTTCTCAAGCCCGCCCAATCAGTGCCGGTCTTCGCGCCGCAGGGCGCGCAGATCGCAGCGCTGCCCTATGCCAATGGCACGCGCATCAAGGCGGGCGCCGTGATGGTGCAGTTTGTGTCGCCTGATCTGTCACACCGCCATGAAGAAGCCGCGCAGCGCAGCGCCCGTTTGCTCGAAACCGCCGCGCAAGCGGGGCTCGACGAAGCCGCCCGCCCCCGCTTGCAGCTGGCCCAGGCCGAGGCCATCGGCGCGCAGGCCGCAGAAAAAAGTCTCGCCCAGGAGCTCGATCAATACGCGCCGCGCGCGCCGTTTGATGGCGTGCTGCATCTCGCGGACCCCGACCTTGCCACCGGGCAATGGGTGGGCAGCCATGAAAAAATCGCGCTCTTCAGCAGCGAGGCCGCCAGCCAGATCGAAACCTATCTCACGGAGGACGCCATCAAGCGCATCCAGCCCGGCGTGGCGGCGCGCTTTATAAGCGAAGACGGCAGCGGCGCGCCACGTCATGCCGTGGTCACTCACATCGACCGCGATGCCACCCGGCTCTTGCCCAGCGCGCTGTTTTCCAGTCACACAGGCGGTGTGATTACTGCTCGCGAAAAAAACGGCCAGTGGGTGCCGAGCGAGGCCATCTACCGCGTGACCTTGACGCTCGAACACGCAGCCCCCCTAAAAGCCGAGACACGCGGCAAAGTCATCATCGAGGCCGCCCCGCGCGAGCCGGCGCTGGCTTTTTTCTCCCGCGCCGCGGCAGTGCTGCTGCGCGAATCCGGGCTCTGATCAGTAAGCATTTTCTTGCAAGATTTGCTGCTTTCCCCCCAAGACCCTGCCGGCTTTGCGTACAATCTCGCCTGAGCTTTTTTTGGCAAGCAAAGCATCCGCTCGCCCAGCACATAATCACTACCCCACAGGAGCGCTGCCGTGTCGCATAACCTCTTTAATTCCTTGAAGGAATTCCCCCTTTCTTCCGGCAAGAAAGCCAAGTTTTATTCTCTGCCCGCGCTCGAAGAAGCCGGCCTTGGCAAGATTTCGCGACTGCCGGTGTCGATTCGCATCGTGCTTGAATCTGTGCTGCGCAATGTCGATGGCAAGAAGGTCACCGAAGCGCATGTCAAGCAGCTTGCCAAATGGAAGCCCGATGCCGAGCGCGTGGATGAAATCCCCTTTGTGGTGGCCCGGGTGGTGCTGCAAGATTTCACCGGCGTGCCGCTGCTGGCCGATCTGGCCGCCATGCGCAATGTGGCGCACAAGATGGGCAAAAACCCCAAGACCATCGAGCCCCTGGTGCCGGTTGATCTGGTGGTCGATCACTCCGTGACCATCGACCACTACGGCACCAAAGACGCGCTTGATCTCAACATGAAGCTTGAGTTCTCGCGCAATCAGGAACGCTATCAATTCATGAAATGGGGCATGCAGGCCTTTGATACCTTCGGCGTCGTCCCGCCGGGCATTGGCATCGTGCACCAGGTCAATCTCGAATACCTCTTCCGCGGCGTGCATCAAAAGGCCGGCGTGTATTACCCCGACACCCTAGTCGGCACCGATTCCCACACCACCATGATCAATGGCGTGGGCGTGGTGGGCTGGGGCGTGGGCGGCATTGAAGCCGAAGCCGGCATGCTGGGCCAGCCGGTGTATTTCCTCACCCCCGATGTGGTGGGTGTGGAGCTAAAAGGCGCGCTGCGCGGCGGCGTCACCGCCACTGACCTCGTGCTCACCATCACTGAGCTCCTGCGCAAGGAAAAGGTGGTCGGCAAGTTTGTTGAATTTTTCGGCGAAGGCACCGAGACGTTGTCTGTCACCGACCGCGCCACCATCGCCAACATGGCCCCCGAATACGGCGCCACGATGGGCTTTTTCCCGGTGGATGACAAGACCGTCGATTATCTGCGCAAGACCGGCCGCACCGATGCCGAGGTCGATGCCTTTGAAAACTACTTCAAGGCCCAAGGCCTCTTTGGTGTGCCCAAGGCCGCCGACAAACTCAATTACACCAAGGTGGTGAAGCTCGATCTGGGCAAAGTCGCGCCCTCGGTGGCTGGCCCCAAGCGCCCGCAAGACCGCATCGAGATCGGCCATGTCAAACGCCAATTCACCAAGCTCTTCTCCGCGCCAATCGCGGACAACGGATTTGCCAAATCCGCGCTTGAACTCGTGCGCCGCGGCAAGACCTCCGATGGCATCGACATCGGCTCGGGCGATGTGCTGATCGCCGCGATCACCTCCTGCACCAACACCTCCAACCCCGGCGTGTTGATCGCCGCCGGCTTGCTCGCCAAAAAGGCGGTCGAGCGCGGCTTGAAAGTCGCACCGCACATCAAGACTTCACTCGCCCCCGGCTCGCGCGTGGTGACGGATTACCTCAAAAAATCCGGGCTGATGCCTTATCTCGAAAAGCTCGGCTTTTACCTCGCCGGCTATGGCTGCACCACCTGTATCGGCAACGCCGGCCCCTTGGCTGCGCCGATCGATGAAGCCATCACCAGCAATGATTTCATCTGCGCTGCAGTGCTGTCGGGCAACCGCAATTTCGAAGCGCGCATTCACCCCAATCTCAAAGCCAATTTCCTCGCCAGCCCGCCGCTGGTGGTGGCCTACGCCATCGCTGGCACGGTGTTGAAGGACCTCATGACCGAGCCCCTGGGCAAAGGCAAAAATGGCGAAGATGTGTGGATTGGCGATGTCTGGCCGACCAGCGACGAGATTGAAGCCTGCATGCATTACGCGATGGACCCGAAGACCTTCCGCCGCCTCTACAAAGATTTCACCAAGGGCAATGATTTGTGGAACGACGTGCCCGCGCCCAAGGGCCAGGTCTATGACTGGCCGAAATCCACCTACATCGCCCGCCCGCCGTTCTTCGATGATTTCTCGATGACACCCTCGGCCGCCAAGCCGATCAAGGGTGCGCGTGCGCTGTTGGTGCTGGGGGATTCGGTGACCACCGATCACATCTCGCCCGCAGGCTCATTCAAGCCGGCCACCCCGGCCGGCAAGTGGCTCGAAGCCCAGGGCGTGATGCCCGTGGATTTCAATAGCTATGGCTCCCGTCGCGGCAATCATGATGTGATGATTCGCGGCACCTTCGCCAATGTGCGGGTGAAAAACCTGATGCTGCCGGCCAAAGCCGATGGCAGCCGTATCGAAGGCGGCTTCACCTTGAAAGACGGCGCGCAGACCACGGTGTATGACGCCGCCATGCAATACATCAAGGCCGGCACGCCGACCATGGTGTTCGCAGGTGAAGAATACGGCACCGGCTCCTCGCGCGATTGGGCAGCGAAAGGCACGCAACTGCTTGGTATCAAGGCTGTTGTCGCCAAGAGCTTTGAGCGCATTCACCGCTCGAATCTGGTGGGGATGGGCGTGGTGCCGCTGCAATTCATCGGCAAGGATTCGGTGGAAAGCTTGGGCATCAGCGGTGTGGATGAGGAATACGATCTCCTGGGCCTCGACGGCGAGATCCACCCGCAGCAGGAATGCACCCTGGTGATTCGCCGCGCCAACGGCACGCGCCAGGAAGTGAAGCTGCGCCTGCGTATCGACACCGCGATCGAAGTGGATTACTTCCGCCACGGCGGTATCCTGCCCTTCGTGCTGCGTCAATTGCTGGCGGGCTGACCCCCACTGCACGCGCCGGCGGGCCCCTTGGCTCCCGGCGCGCTCCCATCTATTCCTGGGCAATGCGAGCCAACTGCGCGCGCTCAAAAAAGAACGCCCGATTTTCTTCCCGTAACACCCCGGAACGCTTGAATTCTGCCAGCGTGCGCGACACCGTCTCGATGGTGAGCCCCAGCAGTCCGGCCAATTCCTCGCGGGAGAGGTATTCGCACTCGCCGCCCGAAATGTCATAACGCGCCTGCAACAAAAAGCTCGCCACCCGCGCGCGGGAAGAGCCGGTGGATAAATGCGTGATCACATGATCGGCGCTATCGAGATTCCCCTGCCAGCGCGCCATCAGATGCTCAAACAGTGGGTAATGATCCTGCTGCAAACGCCGAATCGATTTCGCCGGAATGCGGCAGACATCCACATCGCCCACTGCAAAAGCCGTGTGCCGCCCGCGCTCATCGATCAAGGATTCCAAGCCGAACATGCTGCCGGATTTGATGATCCGCACCACCCGCGAAGTGCCCGCCAGGGTGTGCTGCACCAGCTTCACAAAACCGCGACGCAGCATATACACCGCCTGCAAGGCATCGCCCTCGCGATAAATCAGCGCGTGGTTGGCGAACAAGACATTTTCAATCGGCTTTAACGCCACATCCGTTTTCTCGGCATCCTGAATGTGCTGCACCACCGTGGTGTGGATATCGCAGCGCGCACAACGCGAGCGCCCCAACCACTCGGCATCGGTGCAATGGGTGCGAATCGCTTTGAGCACGATCCCCTTGGGTTGGACTTCCATTCTCTCGCCCCCGGATGGTGTGGATGGCTGGAGATTACCCAGCCACGGGAGGTGCAGTTTGACGAAGGTCAATCAAGGGCGGTGTGGGTGGGCTTTTGGTGGCTGTTGGGAAACGGCGTGGGTGCTATTGAGTCCGGCTGAGGCTTCAAGCCCGTTCGGCCTGGGCCTGGTCGAAGGGGGAGCGGGCACTAAAACCAAGCGCCCTCAGCCTTGGTCACCCCGTCCGCTCAAGCCTCATCCGGCTCCGGGTTCTCCACCCTGCGCGCCAGATGCGCATCAATCACAGCCTGCGGCGCTTGCGCCGCAATGCGCGGCGTGGCCGTGATGACATCGGCATTTTGCGCACGATGGCGCAGAGCATGGTCGATCAGCACCAGCGCCAACATCGCCTCCGCAATCGGCGTGGCGCGGATGCCCACGCAGGGATCATGCCGACCGTGGGTATTCACCACCACTGCCTCGCCGGCCTTGTTGATCGATTGCCGATCCAGCCGGATGCTGGAAGTGGGCTTGATGGCAATACTCACCAACACATCCTGGCCAGTCGAAATCCCCCCCAGCACGCCACCGGCGTTATTAGAGAGATACCCCTCTGGGCTCATTTCATCGGAATGCTCGGTGCCGCGTTGGCTCACGCTTTCAAACCCCGCACCAATCTCAACGCCCTTCACTGCGTTGATGCCCATCATGGCGTGCGCGATATCAGCATCGAGCCGGTCATACACCGGCTCGCCCCAGCCCACCGGCACGCCGCTTGCCACCACATTGATGCGCGCCCCGCAGGAATCGCCGGATTTTCTGAGCGCGTCCATGAATTTTTCCAACTCCGGGACGATGCCAGCATTCGGCGCGAAAAAGGGGTTGTCATGCACCGCCTCAAAGCTCTCGAAGGGAATGGGCAGCGTGCCGAGCTGCGCCATGTAACCGCGAATCTGGATGCCGTATTTTTCAGCGAGCCATTTCTTGGCGATCGCCCCGGCCGCCACCCGCACCGCCGTCTCGCGCGCAGAAGACCGCCCGCCGCCGCGGTAATCGCGGATGCCGTATTTTTGCCAATACGCATAATCGGCGTGCCCCGGGCGGAAGGTCTCTGCGATATTCGAGTAATCCTTGCTGCGCTGGTCCTGATTGCGGATCAGCAGGGCGATCGGTGCACCGGTGGTCAGGCCTTCGAACACACCGGAGAGAATTTCCACCGTATCCGGCTCGCGGCGCTGCGTGACATGGCGCGAGGTGCCGGGCTTGCGACGGTCCAGCTCGGCCTGAATGTCGGCCTCGGTGAGCGGCAAGCCCGGTGGGCAGCCATCCACCACGCAGCCAATCGCCGGGCCGTGGGATTCGCCAAAGGAAGTCACGCAGAAAAGCCTGCCGAAAGTATTGCCGGACATAGGGAAGGCGCTTTTAGAAAATGGATACAGGATTTTATCACGCCATGAAAGCGGCTCTCGCAGCGCGGTGCTTTTTTACCGCACTCACAGAGCCGCTCAATCCACC
>JBEAUN010000198.1:0-5817 GCA_041161415.1 Pseudomonadota bacterium
GTTCCGACACGACAAGTCCCGTTCAATCAGCCTGCCAAAAAAACGCAAAGCCGCCGCTTGGGATCGGCAATACCTTGCCAACGTGTTGGGGTTGGGGGAGTTTTGATGCTCCGGCCCTGCCTGAATCGGCCAAGCGGGAACAAATGGAACCAGCCCCCCCAAAGAAAGACAGAGGGTCTTATTACGAACACGATCGCGCCCGGTTCATCATGCTCACCCCTGCTTCCAGCTGCCCACTCCCCGCATTTCCGTCTCTGCCTGCGCCCGCTGTGTGTTCTGCCGCCCTCTCAGATTGCATCGGCAAAAACCATTTTTGGGTCAATGAGGATCCACTGCCCGCCGCCTTGACCGACCACAAAAACCTCGGCTCGCTTCACTTCAAGAAACTCTCCAGCCCCGGCTGGTTCCGTTGGGCACCACAGATATACGCCAGTCTCGATGCCTCCTTCGAGGCCGACACAAACCAGCAAGCCCAAACCCTGGCGGGGCTAATGGGCCAACTGAGATCCAACCCGATAACCAGAGCGCACACCGAAACCGCAACCGCCGTCCTGCTCTCAGAGACCGGCTTTGATGAAGCGCTCAATGACATGGGCTATTGTGGCCAGCCAGCTATTTTCCGGCAGGCTGATGGCACCCTCATCATCAACTCGGCACGTGCGTTCTCCGCTGACAATCAACACTTGAGCGATTCGGGCCTCAAGGCAATCAACCTCATCATCCACTCCGCGAACATCGCCCATTACGTGCAAGGGCAACCTGCCCTGAGCCGATTACTCCCTGTGCGTTTTCATCACGATGAGCGCTACCTGAGCAAAGAAGAATCGGTACGAGCCGTTACCGATCAAATGTACCGCGAAGCGCTCGTTGCCGAGGCAGGCCTTGAGCACCTGGATGCACACGAACAGCACCAAATGAGGGACTTCACCCGCCTGAGTGGGGGCGGTCATCTGAACCCTCATAAAGACAGCTTCGAACCCGACTTCATCATTAGAAAGTTAATCGGCTATACCCTGATGCGTTATGCCGAACTGCTTGAAGAGAAAATCAACCCGCTGCTTCAAGACCCCATCCATGTCAGTGATTACATCCGGCAGGTTAATGTAAAACATGGTGCTGAAATGCCGACAGGGTCACCCATGGCCTTTGTGCTTCACAACCTGCGCGACGGTCTGAACCTGCCTCGCGATCTATTCATCTTGGCCCAAGACGCCCAAGGTGTAATGCATATCTTTGACAATGACCTGCTGCACGAACTGGTACACATCGCATCGAATGAACAAACCTTCATGGCACTGGAACGGCACGGCGCCAAGCAACACCCGACTGCAAAAAATACAGAGGATGCGCTCTGCAGCAAACTCCTGGCACACCGCAATTTCTTCATGGAATTAGCCACCGAGTGGCTAAGAAACAGGCTGGTACAAGATCACGACCCGGACACAAGCCGCCCGAAGGATCAGCGGATCGAGGCCAAGTTGCTTGAGGGAGACAACGTGTTGTACAAATCGAGCTACTTCACCTTGCGGGAAGGCATCGCCGATCAAGGCGAAGCCTTTCTCGCCCCGCTTTTTGGCAAAACCACCACCAGCGAAGTAGAAGCCGATCAATTGGCCGAACGGCTTTGGCCTCAAATGAGTGAGTACTGCAAGCGGGCCATGAAAACCATAAAGGCGCGCGGCGAATGGGATTGAGGCGCCCTCAGGTATTCTGCACCACGATCGTCGGGAATTTCGCGCTCAAGTCCTTGGCAGTTTCGGCCACCTTCACCGCCACGCGCCGCGCAATCGCGCGGTAAATTTCCGCCACGCGGGAATCCGGGCTCGCCACCACGGTGGGCCGGCCAGCGTCGGCTTCCTGGCGGATATTGATATCCAGCGGCAAGGCGCCCAGCATTTCGGTGCCGTATTCCGCCGCCATCTTGGCGCCGCCGCCTTCACCAAACACATGCTCTTCATGCCCGCATTGCGAGCAGACATGGATGGCCATGTTTTCGACGATACCCAGAATCGGCACGCCCACCTTTTCAAACATCTTCAGGCCTTTTTTGGCATCAAGCAGGGCAATATCCTGCGGCGTGGTGACAATCACCGCGCCCGTCACCGGCACTTTTTGCGACAGCGTGAGCTGGATATCGCCGGTGCCCGGGGGCATGTCGATGATCAGATAATCCACATCCCGCCAATTGGTCTCACCCAACAACTGCGTGAGCGCTTGGGTGGCCATCGGGCCGCGCCACACCATCGGGGTGTCTTCATTGATCAAAAAACCGATCGACATGGCCTGGATGCCATGCGCTTCGATGGGCTCGATGGTCTTGCCATCCACCGATTCCGGCCGGGCAGAAATGCCCAGCATGGTGGGCTGAGAGGGGCCGTAGATATCGGCATCAAGGAGCCCGACGGTGGCCCCCTCTTGCGCTAAAGCCAGCGCCAGATTGACTGCGGTGGTGCTCTTGCCCACCCCGCCCTTGCCGCTGGCCACCGCGATGATGTTCTTCACCCCGGGCATGAGCTTCACGCCGCGCTGCACTGCATGGGCGACGATTTTCTGGGTCACCGACACGCTGACATTGCCCACCCCGGGCAGGGCGCGCAGGGCATCGATCACCAGCCGCCGAATGAGATCAAACTGGCTTTGCGCCGGGTAGCCGAGCTCGATTTCGAGGCTGACATCGTTGCCTTCGATGCGGATGTTGCGCGCGCTGCGCGTGCTGATGAGATCACGCCCGGTGTTGGGGTCGATGACGGTTTTCAGGGCGGCTTGAAGGGTGTCTTGGGTCAGGCTCATGGTCTTGCTCAGCAAAAAACAGGATGGCGGAGTGTACCTGAAGCCAGTCGCGCTGCATTTGTTAGAATCGCGGCCTTCTTTTGAAAACCGTCAAACCATGAGCTCCCCGACACGCCGCATTCTGGTCACCAGCGCCTTGCCGTATGCCAATGGCGCCATTCACCTTGGCCATCTGGTCGAATATATCCAGACCGATCTGTGGGTGCGCTTCCAAAAAATGCGCGGCCATGAATGCTGGTATGTCTGCGCGGACGACACCCACGGCACGCCGGTGATGCTGCGCGCTGAAAAAGAAGGCATCGCCCCCGAGGCGCTGATTGCGCGGGTGCGGGATGAGCATCAGCGGGATTTTGCCGGCTTCCTGGTGGCGTTTGATAACTACTACTCCACCCACTCGCCGGAAACGCAGCACTATGCCAACGAGATTTACGCCCGGTTGCAGCAGGCGGGGCTGATCGAAGCGCGCGAGATCGAGCAGTTTTACGACCCTGCCAAGGCGATGTTTCTCCCCGATCGTTTCATCAAGGGCGAATGCCCCAAGTGCGGCGCGGCCGATCAATATGGCGACAACTGCGAAGCCTGCGGCGCGGCCTACACGCCCTCGGAGCTGAAAAACCCCTACTCCGCGATTTCTGGCGCCAAACCTGAGCTGCGCGCCTCCACGCATTATTTTTTCAAGCTTTCTGATCCGCGCTGCCAGCAATTCCTGCGCGAATGGACAACCGGCCAACGCTCGCCCAGCCCCTTGCAAACCGAAGCCGCCAACAAAATGCAGGAGTGGCTGGGCAGCGAAGGCGAAATGCGGCTCACTGATTGGGATATCTCCCGTGATGCGCCGTATTTCGGCTTTGAGATTCCGGGCGCGCCGGGCAAGTATTTTTATGTCTGGCTCGATGCCCCGGTGGGCTATTTCGGCAGCCTGAAAAACCTCGCGGAGCGCACCCCGGCGCTGGATTTCGAGGCCTTTACCGACAAGGCCCGCGCCAATGAGGCCGGGACCGAAATGGTGCATTTCATCGGCAAGGACATCCTCTATTTCCACGCCCTCTTCTGGCCGGCGATGTTGGAGCACGCCGGCTTTCGCCTGCCGAGCAAAATTTTCGCGCATGGTTTTCTCACCGTCGATGGCGCGAAGATGTCGAAGAGCCGCGGCACCTTCATCACCGCGCAAAGCTATCTCGACCAGAAGATGAACCCCGAGTGGCTGCGCTATTACTACGCCGCCAAACTCAATGGCTCGATGGAAGACATCGATCTCAATCTCGATGATTTCATTGCGCGGGTGAATGCCGATCTGATCGGCAAATACGTGAATATCGCCAGCCGCTGTGCCGGCTTCATCACCAAGCGTTTTGACGGCAAGCTCGCCGCCGCCACGGCGGTGCCGGCGCTTGATGCGCTGATCGCGGCCGGGCCCCAACTTGCAGATGCCTATGAGGCGCGGGATAGCAATTGGGCCTTGCGTGAAATCATGGCGCTGGCCGATGCCGCCAATGCCTATGTCAATGACGCGGCCCCCTGGAATCTCGCCAAGGAAGCGGGGGCGGAAGGCCGACTGCATGAAGTCTGCAGCAATGCGCTCGCCATGTTCCGCCTGCTCACGCTGTATTTGAAGCCCGTGCTGCCGCGGCTCGCGGGCCAAGTGGAGGCCTTCCTGAATATCCCGCCGCTCACCTGGGTGGATGTGTCATCCAGCTTGGCCGCAGGCCATGTCATCAACCCCTACCAACACCTCATGACCCGGATTGAACGCCCCCAGATCGATGCGCTGATCGCAGCCAACACCGCCTCGATGCCTGCACCCGCGGCGCCTGTCCGCCATGCCGAACATCAACAAGCCACCGCCCAGAAAATGGAAATCGCCCCAACTATCAGCATCGATGATTTCAGCAAGCTTGATCTGCGCATTGCGCGCATCGTGAGCGCCGAGCATGTCGAAGGCGCGGAGAAATTGCTCTGCCTCAAACTGGATATCGGTGAGGCCGCCCCGCGGCAGGTGTTCGCCGGCATTAAATCCGCCTACGACCCAGCGCAACTGGTGGGCCGCTTGACCGTCATGGTGGCCAACCTCGCACCTCGCAAAATGAAATTCGGTCTTTCCGAAGGCATGGTGCTGGCAGCGTCCGACGAATCGGGTGCTGCGCCTGGTTTATTCATTCTGTCCCCCGATGCCGGCGCCACGCCGGGCATGCGAGTCAAATAACACACCCGCCGAGGCAATCCACATGACTCAACGCATCAAACCCAAACTCACCCGGCGCCTCGCACTGTTCATGCTGATCGACGGGCTGGGGCTGTTTTTATTTTCCTTAGGACTCGCCTCGCTGGTGGCAGAAGGCCCAGTGCTGTTTCGTGATTTTCCCGGCTCCACCATGGAAGCCGGCACTGTGTTAGTGTCTGGCGTTGTCATCATGATTTACGGCGTGGGCCAGGCCATGCGTGAGATGGCTCGCCAGCAACCTGCGCCGGTGGATGAATCGCCAGGGAATAGCACTTGATACGACATCTTTTCGCCATCGGCTTACTCGCTCCATTGCTCGCTGTCTCCCCCGCCTGTCTTGCGGCGCTGGGCGAGATGCAGGCCTCAATTGCCGCCGAAGCCAAGCAGTTTTCAGCCAGCCAACGCGAAGAGCGCGCCGCCACCCATACCGTCGTCATCCTCGAGACCCCGGCTGAGCTTGTCATCAAGCAATATGTCAATGCCGAGGGCAAGGTCTTTGCGCTCAGCTGGATGGGCCCGGTGATGCCCGATCTGCCCAAGCTGCTGGGCCGCTATCACGAGGCCTTTGTGGCCGGGGCGCAGCGTGCGCCTTCCAGCCGCAATGCTGTGCGCATCGACACCCCGGAATTCGCGCTTGAATCGCTTGGCCGAATGCGGGCCTACCGCGGCCGCGCCTATGTGCCCGCGCTGGTGCCGCCTGGCATGCGGCCACAGGACATCCAATGAAACGATTGGCTTCACTCTACCTTGCGGTGATGATGCTATTGAGCGCCTGCGGCGGGGGCGGGGGCGGCAGTGGCAATAGC
>JBEAUN010000228.1:0-6298 GCA_041161415.1 Pseudomonadota bacterium
GAGCCATTTCGCCCACATCGAGTTGCACCTTGGGCGCAGCCAGCGGCCCTTGAATGCGCAGCGGCAAAGTCACGCCGCGCAAGTCATTGCGCTCTTCGCCGCCCTGGCCGGTGCTGGTGCCCACCACACTGACTCGGGCGAGGTAATCCAGCGTGCCGGCCGGCAGATCGATGCTGCCACTGCCACTGCCGCGCAACAGGGGTGACTTGAACGCAAGATCTTCGTTACGCGCAATGCCGCGCTGGATCTGAAAGCTCGCGGAAATTTCTGTGAAGTCGGTTTTTTCGCTGCGCGCAGCCGGCGTGGGCGCAGATTTCGCCGCAGCCTTGAGATCGCGCAGCAGCCGGGGAAGATTCACGCCCTTGATCGCGCCATCTTTCAATTCAAGACGCGCCGAGCCAAAGAGCGAGCGCGCCCAGTCAGCTGAATGCGCGCCCCGGGCTGTGAGATCGAGCACCGCCGAGCCGCGGCCCTCGATCGGCTCCTCGCCCAAGAGATCGCGCAACAAGGGCGCGAGATTGATTTGGCTGATCTGCTGTTTGAGATTGACCTCGCTGCTCGCCGCCACAGCACGCAGGCTGCCAGAGGCCTGCCCCTGATACAGCCCCGCCTGGAAGGGCGACACGGTGAGCACGCCGGCTGCGTGTTTCAAATCGAACTTAACATCATGTGCCTTGATGCGCGCCACCTGCAGACTGCCGATGTGGGCGTGGGTGACCAGCTCGACGCCTTCAAGTGCGGCAAGACTCGCCCACATCCCGCCTTGCGCCGCCTCTGCCGGGGTGGCGGCCTGTGTGGCCCCTTTAGGCAAAAGGTATTTGTCGATATTGATCTGGTCGGCCTCGAGATCAGCATTGAGCACCAGGGGCGAGAAGCGCGGCATGGTCCAATCGATACGCGCCGTGGTTTCATCCAGCCGCAGATTCAATTGCCCTTGGGCACGAGCGTGGGTCAAATCCACGCCCAGATTACTGTTGATGCCAACGCGCATCGGCTTGCCGAGCTTTTTCGCATCGGTGATATCAAGCTGACCGGACAAACCCGATAGTGCGAGCTGCGCGGGTGAGAACGCCATAGTGGCCGGCGAAGACAGCCGCGTGCGCAAAGACACGCCCCCCAGCTGGGCCGTGGCATCGAGCCCGGCGCGCGTGAGCGAAAGCGCAGTGGCATCCGCGCGCATCCCCTCGGCCACGAGCTTGGCTTCGAGATGGCGATTGGGCTGCGCACTCTTGGCCTTGAGCGCGAGTTGGATGGCATCACTGCGGGCCTCGTCCCCAGCGAGCACAATGCGCGGCACACTGAGTCGGGCTTCGATGGTGTCCTGAGGCAGATCGCCCTTGATCACGATCTGCAACCCCTCTGCCCCACCCTCCGCCTGGGCGGTGGAATATCTAAACCGATCCAGCGAGAACTTGGCCTGCGCTGCCTGCATGGTCGGCAGCGTGCCGCTCAAAGCAAGCGCGGTGTTTTCAAGGGTGATCGATGAGGGCTGCTCGGCGAAGCGATAGGCACTCTTCGCGCTGATCACGGCATCCAGCGACGCACCTTGCAGGCGGCCTTGCAGGCTCAGCTCGCCTCGGGCGGAGCGGCTGATTTCACCGGTGGCAAGCTTGGCGTCCTGCAGGACAACGCGTCTGCCGGTTTTGTCATCTTTCCAAGTGAGCGAGGCCTCTTCGAGCGCCATGCGCGAAAGGGCGAATTTGAACGCCTGCGAGTCCTTGCCGCCCAGCAAATCCGCGATATTCAACACGCCCGCGGCATTGCGCGACACGGTAGCCGACAAGCCCTTGGCGTGAAGGCCATCGATCACCAGTTCTTTTTTGAAAAGCGGCCACAGCGCGAGTGTGGCTCGGGCTTCTTCCACGCTGGCGAAAATTTGTGAGGATTCCCGCTCGGAGAGGCTCGCCCGGCCGATCTCAAGCCCAATACCAGGCCACAAGGTGAGCGCCAGTTCGCCCTCGATCTTGAGTTCGCGCTGATTGTTGTCCCGCACCGCTTGGGCCAGCTCCGCCTTTAATGCAGCCGCATCAAAACTGGCGAGCACAAGCCAGGCAGCCAATAGCAGCAAGGCTGCCACGGCCACCAATCCACCCAGAACAAAAGCAAGCAATCTCAAGATCTTCATCTGCCAGACGGAGGATGCGCCATGATCGCGGGGGGTCAAGCCTAGCAAAGAAGGCCCGTGCGGTGTAGTGGGGGCTTGCCCGAAGTCTGATGCGAGCCGGCCTGACTATCGGGCGCTGCTTTGCCGCATAATGCGGGGTCTTCATCTTCCGCCTGATTCGCCATGACCGCGCCGATTGTTGAGATTGCCGATCTTCATTTCGCCTGGGGCGAGCGGCGCGTGCTGGCGGGGATTGACCTTGCCATTCCGGCAGGCTGCGTGACCGCCATTCTGGGGCCATCAGGCTGCGGCAAGACCACCTTGTTAAAGCTCATCGGCGGGCAGCTTGTGCCTTCTTCCGGCGCAGTGCGCTTTGCGGGGCACGTGGTGCATGAACAAGATATCGATGGGCTGTATGCGCTGCGTCGCGACATGGGGATGATGCAGCAGCAAGGCGGCTTGTTTTCGGATTTGTCGGTGTTTGAAAACATCGCTTTTCCGATGCGTGAGCGCACCCGGCTGCCGGAGGAGATCATCTTCGATTTGGTGATGATGAAGCTCGATGCCGTGGGGCTGCGCGGCGCGCATGGCTTGTATCCGAATGAGCTCTCCGGCGGCATGGCGCGGCGGGTGGCCTTGGCACGCGCCATCGCGCTGGATCCGCGGCTCATCATGTATGACGAGCCCTTTTCCGGGCTTGATCCGATCTCGCTCAATGTGGTGGGCGAGTTGATCCGCAAGTTGAATACCGCGCTGGGCGCAAGCTCGATCGTGGTGACGTATGACGTGAGCGAATCGCTCAAGATTGCCGATTATGTGGCGGTCATGGCCGAAGGCCGGGTGGTGGCGCACGGCCCCACTGCGGCAATGCGCGAGGCAGACGACCCCTTTGTGAAGCAGTTTCTCAATGCGCTGCCGGATGGGCCGGTGCCGTTTCATTACCCCGCGCCCTCGCTGGCGGGGTCGTTGGAGCTGGGTTAGCGGCTCACCAAGCGGCCACGCCAAAGCGTCTCACCTCAGTCCTTCTTCTCAACCGGCACAGACCAGTCGATCGTTTCCACATCCACCAGAAGATCCTTGCCCAAGCGACTGGCGCCTTCCGGGACATCCTTATCGGCTCGCACGTCTTCGACCACCAGCCCATTGCCATCCCAGGATTCGCGGATATCCAGCAGGGTGCGGCCCTCTTTATTCACCAGGTGCCAGGCATTGGGGAGGCTCTCATCATCAACGATCTTGGCGTCGGCAGGACTGTCAGTGACGCGGTAGATCGCTCTGTCGTCGCCCGCATTGCCATAGAGGGTGTCGTTACCCGGGCCGCCTTCCAGCTTGTTGCCCTTGCTGCTGCCCCATATGTAATCGTCATAGGGCGAGCCGATCGCGTTTTGCACCACGCTGCCGGTGGCGATGGTGAGGTAGTCATTCGATTCGGTGGGCCCCGCTACAGAGGGGTTGTTATCCACAATCAACGGGCCGATGCTGCTGCGTCCGCCTTCGGTGAGATCGAGATTGACTGCAGAGTTTTGGTTGGAAGCATCCAGTGTGTTGCCGCCACCAGCATCCCACAGAGTACGGAAGACCGGCGTATCAGGATCGAATTGATAGGTGGTGTCGCCTGTGTGGGCTTGGGTGTTCGGGCCGTAGAGATACTGAATCGCCGCGATATCCAAAGGCTGCGGGCCCTCGGGGCTGACGCTGTAATCCAGCGTGTAACTCATCACCGTCTGGCGTTGGTTATCCGATTCCTTGGGGGTGAGGAGCGAATTGGTGGGTGAAGTGTCATGCGGGTGCTTGAGCCCCAGCACATGGCCGACCTCATGCATGATCGCCATGAAAGCATAACCACCTGGCTTAAGCGAAGCCTCGTCGGTTTCATCGGCAAAACGCTTGCCCAGCCAGATGTCGCCGTTTTCAGGCACATTGCCCGCAAGCAGGGGCGCGGCTTCGGCGGTGCGTTTTTCCGGGGTGTTGTAGGTGCCAGCAAAACGCAAGTCGCCCTGCGAATCGGGGGTGTCTTCCACCTCGACGAAGGTGATGTTCGCGACGTCTGACCAGCGGGACAGCGCATCGCGCACTGCTTGCTTCTGGTCGTCATCGAGATACCAAGGGTTTTTCGCGTAGTCCGGGTTGCTGGGAGCGATCTCGATCGTGTCGTCGTTCTTGAAGCTGTAGGTCAGCGTCACCCCGGTGCCCGGCGTGGTCTCTCCCCACTTGGTGCCTTCGAGCAGGCTGTCGACAAGGATGTTGCCCGAGAGCTTCACGGCGGCGGCCTCGTTCTGCGGCAGGCTGCGCAGCGTCACCTCGGGCGCCTTCTCTTCGCGGGCTGCCGGGGTATCTTCGGTGGCCTTCGCGCTATCCAGACCGCGCATCACAGCAGCCAGAAGATCCCAGGGGTTGCCCGATTGGCTGGTATGCTCAAGGTCAGAGGGCGCCTCATCCAGCGCGCTGTGCGCGGCCTCTTCAGGGCACAGGGGGGCGGCCACAGGCTCGGTGGGCAAAGCCGCGTCATTCACATTGCGGCTGGCGGAGGCGCCTTCGATGAGAGTCGGGGGAAGCATGGCGATCGGTGGGAAATGAAGCTGAGGTTTATGAGGCTAAATTTTAAAACTCTTCATCCTCGCACCTTTTTTGCGCTCATTGCAGCCGCATTGGGCATATGCCTTAGGGTGAGGCCCTGGGCTCGCTTGCGATTGTTAGCTTCGATAGGGGCGCGATGATGTCCAGCGCATTGTTATTGTTTCCAGATTTTGCCCTCATTTTGCTCGGCGCGGGGCTGCGGCGTTATCTACACCTGGGCGATCATTTCTGGTCGGGGCTCGACAAGCTCATTTATTTCATTCTTTTCCCCAGCCTTTTGTTTTCAGCGATTGTCCGCACGCATATCGATTTCGCGGCCACGGCGCCACTTGTCATGGCGGGTGCTGCGGCGCTGTTTGGCGGCATGTTGCTGGGGCTGCCTTTGCGCTGGATTTTCAAGCAGCCGCCTCTCGTCTTCGCCTCGCATTTTCAGTGCGCCTTTCGATTCAACTCCTACATCGGGCTCGCGGTGGTGGGCAAATTTTTTGGCGCACCCGGCATTGCGGCCTTGGGGATTTTGCTGGGCGCTCTGGTGCCGCTGGCGAATATGGCGGCAGTCGGCATGCTCGCCCGTCATGGGCAGGGCTCGGTGTGGCGCGAGCTGATCCGCAATCCGCTCATTGTCGCCACCTCCAGCGGGCTGGCGTTCAATCTGCTGGGGTTTCAACTGTTCCCGCCCGTCGAACAATTCCTGCATCGCTTGTCCGATGCGGCGCTCGCCACCGGATTATTGGCCGTGGGCGCAGCATTGAAACTGCGCCATGCCAACATCCGTTTGACTGCGGGGGTGACAATCACCGCTATAAAGCTGATCGCAGCGCCCGCGCTGGCATGGGCCGCGGCGAGGGGCCTTGGGCTATCGGGCCTGCATTTTTATGTGGCGGTGCTGTTCGGCGCCCTGCCCACGGCCTCTTCCGCGTATATCCTCGCCGTGCGGATGAATGGCGACGGCCCCGGCGTGGCATGGCTGATTTCAGCCAGCACGCTGACCTCGATGCTCACCCTGCCGGCATGGGCGCTGGCTTTAGGGCTGGGCCAATAGCGCACGCGCCATGAATGGGATGTACCCCCTCGCGCTGCATCGCGAGGGAGGCCAACACCCGACCTTATGCTTTCTTCCCCCGACCCGCTTTGGGCGGCGGCTCGGGTTTATCTGCCGCGGGCGGTTCTGCTTTTTCATCAGCCGATGCAGCCGGGGTGGACATGAGATTCCAAGGCCACAGCGCGGTGTTGTTGAAGGCCTGTGCATCACGTGATTTATCCGGCCCGGCGGGCGTGTTGCTCTGGCTCATTGCCGCCTGCATGGCAGCGAGCGTGGCACGCTGCATTTCCAGGCCCTGGATGCTCATCTGCAAGCTGCCCAGATTGAGCTTGAGCCAGCCTTCGACGGCCTTGAGATCCTGGATGCGTTTATCCAGTTCATTCACATCCAGCGTGGGCGTAGCCATGCCAGGCAGGGCAAAGCCCATTGAGGACCACATGTTTTTCATGAATTCCAGCGGGTCTTGGGGTGGGGTGTCCTGCGTCATGATGATCTGCCTTGTGTTGCGCTCACGGGCCCTTTTTGGTTGGGCTGGCTTCCTTGGTGTCCCGGGTGTCCTTCACTTCCTTGAGGCG
>JBEAUN010000183.1:0-3545 GCA_041161415.1 Pseudomonadota bacterium
GTTCTTGTCGGTCATCTCTCGTGGAAAAAATCCGAGAGTGGACACGATTTCCTGGCTGTTTACAACAGCCCGTGGTAGGTGCCTGAGCGTGAACGAGTTTTGATGCTCCGGCCCTGTACGGCTTGCTCTACCCCCGTCAATCCGCCCCCGCCTCAATACCCAAATCCGCGATCTTTCGGGTGATGGTGTTGCGGCCGATACCCAACAGCAACGACGCCTCGATGCGCCGGCCAGCGCTGGCGGCCAGCGCCCGGCTGATCAGGGTGCGTTCAAATTCCCGGCACAGGGTGTCGAAGACATCGGGCTCGCGGGCGGCGATCAGGCGGTCAGCTTCGCTGGCCAATGCGGCCGCCCAATTCACGGCGGGCTTGGCGCTGGCCTCGCGCAATTCAGCGGGCAGATCGGCAAGCTCGATGGTCTGGCCGGGGGCCATCACGGTGAGCCAATGGCAGAGGTTTTCCAGCTGTCGCACATTGCCGGGGAAATCGAGGCTTTGCAGATAGCTGCTGGCGGCATCGGATAATCGTTTGGCATCGACGCCCAATTCCTGGGCGCTTTTCTGCAGAAAATGCAGGGCCAGCATGGGGATATCCTCACGCCGCTCGCGCAGCGACGGCAAGCGCAGGCGGATGACATTGAGGCGATGAAAGAGGTCTTCGCGGAACAAGCCTTCCTTGACGCGTGCTTCAAGGTTCTGGTGGGTGGCGGCGATCACGCGGGCCGTGGATTTAACCGGGTGCTGGCCGCCCACGCGATAGAAATGCCCATCGGATAACACCCGCAGCAGGCGGGTTTGCAATTCGGGTGGCATGTCGCCGATTTCATCGAGGAATAGCGTGCCATTCTCGGCTTGCTCGAAGCGGCCGTGGCGCAAGTTCGCCGCCCCGGTAAATGAGCCGCGCTCATGGCCGAATAATTCTGATTCGAGCAGATCGCGCGGGATGGCGGCCGTGTTGATCGCCACAAAAGGCGCCTGCGCACGCGGGCTGTGGCGATGCAGTGCGCGGGCGACCAGCTCTTTGCCGCTGCCTGATTCGCCAGTGATGAGCACAGTGGCATTGGATTGCACCAGCCGGCCAATGGCGCGAAAGACATCCTGCATGGCGCCCGCGCGGCCCAGGATTTCCGGGGCCATGCGGGGGATTTCGGGCTCTGCGGCCGGGGCGCGGGATTCTTCGATGGCGCGGCGAAGCAGCTCGATCACCTGATCGACATCAAAGGGCTTGGGCACATATTCAAAAGCGCCGCCGGAAAAAGCCTGCACCGCGCTATCGAGCTCGGAATACGCCGTCATGATGATGACTGGCACATGCGGCAGGCTGGCTTTCAGGGTTTGCATCAGCACCAGGCCGCTTTCGCCTGGCATGCGGATATCGGAGAGCAGCACATGGGGCTGCCGTCCCGCTTCGAGCGCGGCCAGCACTTCCGGCACGGCAGAGAAGCTCTCGAACGGGATGCCCTCGCGGGTGAGCGCTTTTTCCAGCACCCAGCGAATCGAGCGATCATCATCGACAACCCAGACAGGTTTCATAGCGGTGTTCCTTTATATTCATCCGAGAGCGGCAGCAGCACGGTAAAGCAGGTGGTGCCGGGGCGGCTTTTGACATCGATGGTGCCGTGGTGCTGGGCAATGAAGCTTTGCGCGATGGTGAGCCCCAAGCCGGTGCCGGCTTCGCGGCCGCTCACCAGCGGGTAAAAAATCTTTTCCTGCAGATGCTCGGGGATGCCCGGGCCGTTGTCGATGATCTGCAATTCCAGCGCCAGCCGATAGCGTCGCTTGGCCAGCGTGACTTGGCGGGCGGGCCGGGTGCGCAGCACCACGTCACCGTGGCCCTTCATGGCTTGCGCGGCATTGCGGGCGATGTTGAGCACCGTCTGGATAAGCTGCTCGCGATCGCCGGTCAGATCGGGCAAGGAAGTGTCGTAATCGCGGCGCAATTTGACGCCGGGAAATTCTGCGCGCACCAGGCGCAGCACATGCTCGAGAATTTCATGAATGCACACCGGCGCAGGCTGCATGCGCCGATGCGGGGAGAGAATGCGCTGAATCAGCGCTTGCAGGCGATCGACTTCATGGATGATCACTTGGGTGTATTCACGCAAGGCCGGCTGTTCCAGCTCGCGCTCGAGCAGCTGGGCCGAGCCGCGAATGCCGCCCAGTGGATTTTTGATTTCATGCGCGAGATTGCGCAATAGCTCCTGATTGATTTCCTGCTGCTGGAGGAGCGCTTCTTCACGGCTTGCGCGAAGCTGCTGATCGAGGAGCCGACATTCCATCAGCAAGCGGGCCTGCCCGGCCTCAATGGGGGTAATGGTGCATTCAAGATGCAGGCTGTCTTCGCCTTCGCCACGCGGCAAGGTGAGGGTAAAGCCGGTGTAGCTCCACAGCTCTTTGGCGGCGCGCGCCAGGGCTTGGGCGAGATCTTCTGAATCGCCGAGCAGCACGCTGACATCGCGCTGCAAGATGTGTCGCTGGCCGATGGCAAAAAGATTTTCAGCCGCCGGATTGACATGGATGATGCGCCGCTCGGCATCAATCAGCACCACGGCGCAGGCCAAAAGATCCAGGCCAGCGAAGGCGTGCGCATTAGGGGGTAGGGATGAGGGCAGCATGGTCGCCTCCTTGCAAGAAGCGGGCCTCTTTAACCTGACAACCGCGATTGAATAGGGCCAAGGGCGCTGTCACCCCGCCGGTGAGCGTATCAAACAGCAAAAATGCGCATGGCCTCATCGCGTTCTTGAAAGCAACAAGCGGTCAAAAGCGGTGGTCAGGTTTGATCACTTGAGCTTGCTGATTTCCTTGCGCAGCGCCTGGATGTTGCGTTCATGCAGCTGCACTTTTTCGCTGGAGAGCTGCGCGCCCGGGGCATTGGCGTAATTGCGCAAGGCATCCTGACGGGCTTCGGCCAGAAGCTTTTCTTCACTCATCAGCTCGCGCTCGAGAATGCTGCGACGATTGGTATCACGCACTTGCTGGGTGCCGGCATCCACTTTGGGAAAGCCGCCGCTGCTGGTGCTTAACTCCGGCACGCGGGCGGCATCATCGCGGGGGCTTTCGCTCTTGGGCGCTGTACGCGTGGGAGCAGGCTTTGGCAAATCACGCGACAGCACGGTGCAGCCCTTGGAGGTGGGCTTGGCATTGGTGTAGGTAATGCGCCCGATCTCATCGACGCATTTGTAGATATCGGCATGCACCATCAGGGGGAGCGTGAGGGCAGCCAGAGCACAAAGGGTGCGGATAAGCGTCATGGTGGGAAGGGGCGGGATGAGAGATCAGCGATGGTGAGATTTTAGTGACTCGAGGCGGGGGCTGGCAAATGCGCGCATCGGAAATGCGCGCACCGCCCAGCGTGGCGCAGGCTGCATGCAGGCAGCCGGAAAAAAAGGAGGGCGATTAACGCCCTCCCTGCTTTCAAGGCAGACCAAGCTGCCCTTCCCGTTTCAAGCCCGATTAAAGGCTGTAGTACATATCGTATTCGACCGGGTGCGTGGTCATGCGGAAGCGGGTGACTTCTTCCATCTTCAGCGCGATGTAGGCATCGATC
>JBEAUN010000185.1:0-4406 GCA_041161415.1 Pseudomonadota bacterium
GTGTTTCGCTGCTGGATGCGCTGGGCAAATTGCCCGATCGCGAGCGGCTGATGATGCGTCTGTATTACGAAGAAGACCTCAATCTGCGTGAGATCGGCGAGGTGCTCGGGGTGTCCGAATCGCGTGTATGCCAATTGCATAAACAAGCGGTGTTTCGTCTGCGCGCAATGCTGGGCGAGGAGGGTGTGCGACTCCGCGCACCACGCAGGCAAAGCGCGCCACAAGCGCCGATCAAGCCGCTGTGCGGCCACACCCATGCGCTCGATCTTGGCCTAAACCGGCGCAATTTGCCCGCCGGCAACCAGCCCGTATTTCACGCCGTAGTAGGTTAGTTCGGCGTTGGTTCTGAGCTTCATTTTTTCCAAAATCCGCGCCCGATACACGCTTACCGTTTTGACACTCAGCTTCATGTGGGAGGCAATTTCGGTGAGCGTGTGGCCAGAGGCAATCAGGCACAGGGTTTGATATTCGCGGTCGGAGAGCTTCTCATGCAAAGCGCCTTCTCCGGCCTCCTCCTCCAGCACAGCATTGGCGAGCTGTTCGGCCACTTCCGGGCCCAGATAACGCTTACCGCGTGATACCACCCGAATAGCGTTGATCAGCTCGTCCGCGGCGGTGTGCTTGCGAAGATAAGCCGCTGCGCCGGCGCGCAATGAGCGCACCGCATAAAGCGATTCATCGAACATGCTCAGCATGATCACCGGCAGCTGCGGGTATTCCTTGCGGATCAGCTTTAGGGTGTCCAGACCATTCCGCTCCGGCATGGAAATATCCATCACCACCACATCGGGGCTTGCGAGGCGAAGTAGTTGCATCACTTCGATGCCGTTACGCGCCTCGGCTTCCACCCGGATGTCCGGGGTGTCCTGCAAAATCTGTTTAAGACCGCAACGAATGATCGCGTGATCATCCGCCACTAGTACGCGCAGCGTTTTGCCATGAGGCTTTTCTTGAACTCCCATGATCGATCATGCAGTGCGCACACGCATCGTCTCGGCGGCCAGCGGAATGCTGCATTGAAGGCGCGTGCCGGCATTGGGGGTTGATGTAATTAGCAAGCTGCCTTCATGAGCCCTTGCCCGCTCGCGCATGCTGGTGAGCCCCACGCCGCCATGGGTCTTGATTTCCTCCGGCAGGCCGATGCCATCGTCGGTGATTTCAAGCGTGATCATCTGGGCTGTGAAGCGCAGCCGAATCGTGGCGCAAGTGGCATGCGCATGGCGGGCGATATTGTGGAGTCCCTCCTGTGTGATGCGATACAGCGACAAAGCGATCGCATCGGGCAGCGCAGGCAGGCCCTCGCTGCTTGACACCACACAACGAATGCCGTGTCGTTCGGCAAAAGCAAATGCCCAATCCTCGATCACTTCGATCAAGCCTTTTTGCTGCAGTTGCGCCGGGTGGTGACCGCGCACCAGCGTGCGGCAGGATTCGATCGCCTCATCCACCAGTGTGCTGGTGCGCCGCGTCTGTGCGAGCAAACGGGCGAGCTCGACATCGGCACTCGCGGCCAGCTTTTTTTCCAGGGCCTTGGCGGTAAGGTGCAAATCGAATTTCATCGCGGCGAGGCTGCTGCCCAGCGCATCATGCAGCTCGCGCGCCATACGGGTGCGTTCCTCCTCGCGCGCTTTAGTGAGCCGGGACGCTTCGCGGCGGAAGAGGGGGGAATGCAATGCGGAAGTCATTTTTTGTCGCCCAGCGCTTTCTTTGTGTATCAGCCTTGCAGCAGGTGTGGCAGCTTGCTGAAGGACCGTAACTTTAAACACATGGGTTATCGAAAGGCATCATGCCGAAGGAAAAATTGGCTTCGGGTGTCGTAGTCAAATTGCCCTTAACCGAGGATTTCAAAACCTCAATTTTTTCGCCCCGGCGTGGGCCATGGAAGCGGGAGCGTAATCGGACCGGCACATGTGAGGCTGTGCAAAAATACGCCCTTGGTTTGAATTCTCTTACCACTCGAGGAGAGCCGAGGCTGATATAATCTCGCCCGCATGCCGGTGTAGCTCAGTTGGTAGAGCAGCGGATTTGTAATCCGAAGGTCGGGGGTTCGATTCCTCTCGCCGGCACCAAGCAAAGAAAATTAGAGCAAGCACAGCAGAGCCCTCTCTCCTCGATCTCGCTATCCATCGCGCCTGCCTCAGGTTCCAGGCATTTCGACCGTAATTCCATTCGCCAAGCCGGATCGTTTTGGCCCTAAGGCCCCTGGACTTTCTAAATCTGTCATTCGATAGGGCTCTTGCGAGCCATGCGCTCAAGCGGAATTGCGGGCCATGTATCGGGGTGACAGCATCTGAGTGGTTGTTGGAGTTATTCATGAAGCCTTCTTATATTCACCACCCCAGTTCGGGGGTGTCCCGCAAGAGCCTGCTGTCCAGTTCTGATGTCGCTGAGAGCTCGCGCTCGGCAAGCAGGGGACATCGGGTTGCCGGTTCGAACGTATCTGCAGCGTCAACGACGTATCAGCCGGCTCGATCAAATCACCCGGATTTGATGATTGAGCGTCTCGGGTGCTTTTTCACGGCGTGCTTTCGACCGCGTGATTTTGTGAGCATCGATGATCGACTGTGCAGCATCCCCTTTTCCACGCACAAACCCGGCGCGCTGGTGGCGGTGAAAGAAGGCAGCGCAATCCAACGCGAGATTGTTCCTGCGCTCGCCGCTTTGGTGAACTACGCATCCAAACCACAAGCGATTCTTGCGCTCATGAACGAGGGCCGCGATCCGGAAGCTTGGCGTGGCTTGGTCACCCTGATGCGCTATGGATTGTTTGATGAGCGCAGCAGAGTCAAGGTCCGTTTGCCCGAGGGGGCGGCGCCAACCTCAATGCTGGGTAATTACGCCAGCTTGTTGCATGCCATGGCTGCACCTGGCGAATATCCCGGCTCGCGCAATGGCAGCCCCTCGCGGCGTCCCACCACGCCGGTGGTTTCGCTCCGAGAGCGCTTTGCCGATCTCGCGGCGCTCAAGGTCAATCTGAATTTGCCCGATGCAAAAAAACGCACGCCGCTGCACTACGCAGCCATCACTGACAATGCGCGTGCCGTGCGGGCTTTGCTGGAGGCCGGCGCCTCGGCCTCGGTGTCGGATGCCATGGGTGACACGCCACTTTTGAGCGCTATCAAATTCGGCGCGGTGAAAGCGATCCCTTTGTTGGCCGGCATCAAGGACGATGAAACCCGCGCTCTTGGCGTCGCCAGTTTTTTCAAAGGTCCGGCTACGCAAAGCGAGATCAGGATTGTTCTGGATCGATATCCGGATCAAATGGAAGTGTTCTATCCCCGCGTTGAAATCGCCCGAGTGAAAAGAGAGGTGCGCGATAAGGAGTGGTCGGCGCTTCATTGGGCGGCGAGCATGGTTAATAAAGGCGGCGATCAATCGCTGGCCACCCTCGTTGAATTCATTAGCCGGCATTGCTCAGAAAATGAGCGCCTGGCGCTCGTCAATCAGCCGACCGAAAAAAGCCAAACTTCGCCACTGCAGATCGCTATACGAGCACGAGACCCGTCGAAAGTGCTTGCGCTCCTTAAGGCAGGGGCCAACCCCAATTGGGTTTCCGGCACCAACAAGCACACCATGCATCTGGCCGCAGCCTGGGGTAATCCTGAGGTGATGAGGCGGTTGATCGACAACGGGGGCGACCTTGCCAGCCAGCAACTGGTGGCCCGCGGGCCTCACCCAAAAGGGCAGTGGCCGGACGGTTGTGCCACTGATACGCTCTATCCGTTTGACACCGCCGTTCGTTTTCAAAACGAAGAATGCGCGATGGTGATTTTCCGCAACGGCGCGGAAATCAACCCGGCGAGACTTGCAGCGGTCACCCAGGCTGGGATGGTCAAGTTGCTGCACAAAATGTTGTATTCACACCGGCACGATGCAAGCAGAGTGGCCATGGAGACGGATCCGAGCGGCAAGGCCTTGATCCACTATGCCGCCTTGTCGCAGAACCCGGACATGGTGTCATACCTGGTCAAGACCGTGGGGGTGGATGTTAGCCAACTCGATGGCAGAGGTCGTCCTGCCTCTTCTATCGCCCACCGTTTCGAGGTCTATCGGCGTTTGTTGGAACTTGGCGCGCCGGCTGTGCGCTGGCGTTACGCCGTAATTGTTGGGGGAACATGAAAAGCCTCTTCAACACCCAGCCCGCGAATTCCATCCGGGAATTTTTTCTGATCTAAGCGCTAGCGGTTGCGGCACCGAGCGTGAATTGAACACGATCGCTCAGGCCTGCAGTGCGCTCCGTTGTCGTGCCTGGATGGGCGAGCGAGCACCAAGCCGGCGCGGACTGCCCAGGGCCGGAGCATCAAAACTCCCCCAACCCCAACACGTTGGCAAGGTATTGCCGATCCCAAGCGGCGGCTTTGCGTTTTTTTGGCAGGCTGATTGAACGGGACTTGTCGTGTCGGAAC
>JBEAUN010000186.1:0-8710 GCA_041161415.1 Pseudomonadota bacterium
TCGTAAGGCAGCTTGAAGGCGTATTCCGCCAGCGCCCAGCCAATCCCCCCCGCGCCTGCGGCGGCGAGTGTGCCGGCCACAGCGCCCAGCAAGATGAATTCAGTCAACAGCGCCCGACGCAACACGCCCTGCCCTGCGCCCAGTGTGCGCAGCACCGCCACTTCACGCCGCCGCTCATCATGGGTGGATAACAGCGCCGCCAGCAGCACCACCACCCCGGCCACCACCGAAAAAACGAACACCACTTCGATCGCCCGCGAGAGCTGGTCCATCACTTCCTTAAATTGCGACAGCACCGCGGTGGTGTCGATCACGGTGAGATTGGGAAAGCGCGCCACCAGCTCATCGGGCAGCCGTGTCTTGTCAGGCGGCAGATGAAAGGCGGTGATGAAGCTCATCGGATGATGCGCGAGTGTCTGCGGCGGCGAGATCACGAAAAAATTCACCCGCATTGAATCCCAGCGCAGTGCGCGCAGGCTGGTGATCCGCGCCTCGCTCACCCGGCCGGCGATCTCAAAGCGCAGCACGTCACCCAACTGCAGGCCGAGCGTTTTGGCTAAGCCGGATTCCACAGAAAATTGCGGCGCGGCATCATCACCATGCCAGCGGCCGGCGGTGATTTTATTGCCAAACGGCAGCGCGGTATCAAACGACAAATTAAATTCCCGCTCGATGAGCCGCTGCGCGCGGTCTTCGGTGTAATCCTGCGCGCTCACAGCGCGGCCATTGATTGCCACCAGCCGCCCACGCACCATCGGGTTCATCATCACCCCGCTCACGCCGCCTGCTTTGAGCATCGCCCCCACCGCCTCGCGCTGGTCGGGCTGGATGTTGATGACGAAGCGATTGGGCGCATCCTGGGGCACGCTGTTCGACCAATTCTCAAGCAGATCCGCGCGGGTGGCGAAAAGCAGCATCATCGCCAAGAGCCCCAGCGCGAGTGCAACACACTGCACCACACTCAGGGCAAATTTCGAGCGCACGCTGGAGAGCCCCAAACGCACCCCGAGCGAGCACCACGCCGCCGGCAAAAACGCTACGCGCAACAGCGCCCACGCCAGCCCCCCAAAAAGCGCCGCAGCCGCCGCAAAGCCCGCCACCACCAAGGCCGCGAGCCTCACTTCGCCAGCAATCCAGGTCATCAAAAGCGAGAGCACCACCGCCCCCAGCGCCCACACCAGCGCCGGCGCTGGGCTCTTTGACCATTCGCGGCGGATCACCGCCAAGGGCGACACACTGCAAAGCCTGAGCACATGTGGCAGGATGAAGCCCACCAGCAAAGCCATCGCCACCCACAGCCCCTGGAAAAAAGGCGCCACGCCGGGCGCAGGCAAAGGGGTTTTCACCAAGACCGAGAGCAGCATCGCCAACACCGCCTGCACACCGAAGCCCAACAGCGCGCCTAAGCTGGCGGCGATCAGCCCCAGCAGCAAAAATTCCCCCACGAACAAACCCAGCAGCCGGCGTCGCGAGGCGCCTAAGCAGCGCATCACCGCGCAGCCATTCAAATGCCGCTCCATGAAGCGCCGCGCGGAAAGCCCGATCGCCACGGCCGCCAGCACCACCGCCAACAGCGCCGCGAGTTTTAAAAAGCGCTCGGCCCGATCCAGCGCGCTGCGCAGCTCCGGCCGCGCATTGGCCACATCATCGATACGCTGGCCGCGCAGGAGCTTGCCGCTCACCCAGTTTTTGTAATCCTCGATCTGGCTCATCGAGCCGGCCAGGTGCAGGCGGTAATTGATTCTTGCCCCCTCTTGCAGCAAGCCCGTGGCGGGCAGGTCGGCACGATTGATCAAAAGCCGCGGCACGATGGCGAAAAAATTCACGCCGCGATCGGGTTCATAAGTGAGCACGCCGGCGACTTTAAGCCGCGTATCCCCTAAGCCAATTTCATCGCCGGTGCGAAGCGATAAGGCCGAGGCCAGCCGCTCATCCACCCAGGCCTGCCCGGGCAGCGGCACGTTTTGGGTGGGCGCATCCGGGGTGTTCAGCGCCGGGGCCATGCGCAGCGTGCCGCGCAGCGGATAGCCCGCAGCCACCGCCTTTACCCCGACCAGCTGGGTGCCACTCGCGCCAGTGGCCATGCTGGTGAAGCTGATGCTCTCGTTGGTCTGCAGCCCGCGCTGCCCAGCCTCGCGGGCGAGCGCCGGCGGCAAGGGGGCGTCCGCGCTCAAAGCCAGATCGCCAGCCAGGACTTGATTGGCTTCGCGCTGCAAGGCGCTCGCCACGCGGTCAGTGAAAAACCCCACGCTGGTCATGCTGGCCACGGCGACCACCAGCGCGATCGCGAGCAGCGTGATTTCACCGGATAAAAAATCGCGTTTGAGCAGTCGGGCGGAGAGAAGATTCATGATGAAAATTGCGCGCGCAAGGAGGCCAAGGATACCGCGTGGCGAGATTTACCGCGCCTCCATCTCCCGCAGTTTGCCGATCGCATCTTCAATGCGATCAAGCGCAATCACGTCCATGCCGGCGATGGCCTGTCGTGGCGCATTGGCGCGCGGGATGAGCGCGGTTTCAAAGCCCAGCTTGGCCGCTTCCTTGAGGCGCTCCTGGCCGCGCGGCGCGGGGCGGATTTCCCCCGCCAAGCCGACTTCGCCGAACACCACCAGCTTTTTTGGCAACGGCCGATTGCGCAGCGAGGACACAATCGCCAGCATCACCGCAAGATCGGAAGCCGGCTCGTTGATGCGCACCCCGCCCACAGCATTGACGAACACATCCTGATCAAAACACACGATGCCGGCGTGACGATGCAACACCGCCAGCAACATCGCCAGCCGGCTGGAATCCAGCCCCACCGACAGCCGCCGCGGGCTGGGGGCTTGGGTGGAATCCACCAGCGCCTGGATTTCCACCAGCAAGGGCCGGGTGCCTTCTTGCGTCACCATCACGCAGGAGCCCGCCACATCCTGCATGTGCTGCGAGAGAAAAATCGCGGAAGGGTTCGACACCCCCTTCAAGCCGCGCTCGGTCATGGCGAATACACCCAGCTCATTGACCGCGCCAAAGCGGTTTTTGAACGCGCGCACCAAGCGGAAGGTGGAGTGGGTGTCGCCTTCGAAATAAAGGACCGTGTCGACGATATGTTCAAGCACGCGGGGCCCGGCCAATGCGCCTTCTTTGGTCACATGCCCCACCACGATCAGGCAGACATTGTTTTGCTTGGCAAAGCGGGTGAGCTGCGCGGCACATTCACGCACCTGCGCCACCGAGCCGGGCGCGGATTGCAAGGTCTCGGAATAGACCGTCTGAATCGAATCGATCACCGCAATCTGCGGCTTTTCCGCGGCCAGCGTGGCGAGGATTTTTTCCAGATTAATTTCCGGCAGCAGCTTTAAATCGCGCGACTCCACCGACAGCCGCCGCGCCCGCAGCGCGACTTGCTCGGCGGATTCTTCGCCGCTCACATAAAGCGAGCGATGACTCGCGGCCAGCGCCGATAAAGCCTGCAGCAACAGCGTGCTTTTGCCGATGCCCGGGTCACCGCCGATCAGCACCACGCCGCCTGCCACCAGCCCGCCCCCCAACACGCGGTCGAATTCCTCAATGCCGGTGGGGATGCGCGGCGACTCCGCCGGGCGGATATCGGACAGCACACAGAGCTTCCCGGCGCTGCCGGCAATCGAAGCAAAGCGGCCGGTGGAGACGGTTTCGGCGATGGATTCGACCAGCGTATTCCAGGCGCCGCAGCCGGGGCATTGGCCTTGCCACTTGGGCGCGGTGGCACCGCATTCGGTGCAGGAAAATTGCAGCTTCGGTCGGGCCATGATTTAGTCGCCCACAAAACACCGCGGCACCCGGGGGGTGAGCGCGGTGAGCAATTCATAACTGATGGTGCCGGCTGCCGTCGCCACCTCATCCGCCGGCAGGCCCTCGCCCCACAACACCACGGGGGTGCCGACGCCCGCTTGCGGGCAGGGGGTGAGATCGACAGCGAGCATATCCATCGACACCCGGCCCAAGGTGCGGGTGCGCACCCCGCCCACCAAAATCGGCGTGCCGGTGCCGGCATGGCGGGGATAGCCATCGGCATAGCCACAAGCGACAATGCCCATGCGCATCGAGACCGACGCGGTAAAGCTGCCGCCATACCCCACCGACTCGCCCGCAGCAATCACGCGCTCGGCGATCAATTCGCTCCCGAGTGTCATCACCGGTTTGAGCTTCAAATCCAGCGCACTTTGCAGGCCTGGCATGGGGGAGGCGCCATAGAGCGCAATGCCTGGGCGCACCCAATCGCCGTGGGTTTCAGGAAAGCGCAACAGGCTCGCGGAGTTGGCAAGGCTCACCGGCAGGCCTGCGCCTTGGGTGATCGTCAAAAAGCGCGAGAGTGGGTCACGCACGCCCTGCCCGTCGGCATCGGCGAAATGGGTCATGAGCGTGATGGTGTGGATAGTCGGCGCCGCCTTCAATGCCGCGAGCGCGGCGGGAAAATCCTGCGCCGAGAGCCCCAGGCGGTTCATGCCGGTGTTGAGTTTGAGATACACCGAAAGCGGTGAGCCCGCCGCCACCACCGCGGCCACTTGGTCCATGCGATGCAGCACCGGGGTGAGCGACAAGGCGCTGAAGGTGGGAAGCTCCGCGGGGTCAAAAAAGCCTTCGATCAGCAAAATCGGCTGGGTGAGGCCCGCTTGTCGCAACAGCACCGCGTCTTCGAGATTCAAGAGCGCAAAGCCATCGGCCTCGCTAGCAAGCGCCTGGGCGGCTTCCAGCACGCCGTGGCCGTAGGCATTGGCTTTGAGCACTGACCAGATTTTTGCCTGCCCCACCCGCGCGCGAAGCACCCGGTGGTTGTGTCGCAAAGCCGATAAATCAATGCGTGCAGTGATCGGGCGTGGCATGGGCTGGCGATGAGAAATTAAGCACGACTCGATGATAACGGAGGATGATGCAATTGATGTCCCTGCTTACCAATTTCCGTCGAGATTATTTCTGGGCATCAGACGCCCCGCTGCTCACCCGCTGTTTCATTTCCAGATGCAGCCCGACGATGCGTTCGGCATAATCCCTGACCACCTCCCCCGCCGGGGTGAGCACGCAATCCTTGCCACCGCGCTCAATGAGCCGGGTGCGTAACTCATCTTCAAGCTGTTTAATCTGAAAGCTGACAGCCGGCTGCGTCATGGCGAGCTCGCTCGCTGCAGTAGTGAATGACCCGCAACGCGCAACAGCGCAGAACACTTTCAATCTTCGCAATGACATGGGCCCCTCGCGCTGCATTGGCGTGGCAATTTACGACGCATGTTACTGCATTCAAGGCAGAAGCTCATCGCCCTGTGACGCGCGAGACACAGCCCCCTTGCGCCACCACACCACCCCACGAGCCGGCGATGTTCGTGGTATAAACCGCGCTTGCCGAAACCTCGCGGCCGCGTTGCCGCTCCAAACGGAAGACTCATGAATCGCGGTTTTTACATCATCATGGCGGCGCAGTTTTTCTCTGCGCTGGCTGACAACGCGCTCCTCATCGCTGCCATCGCCCTGCTGCGCGACATGCAGGCCCCGAGCGCCTATGAGCCTTTGCTCAAGCTATTTTTCACGGTTTCTTATGTGGTGCTGGCGGCTTTTGTCGGCGCCTTTGCCGATTCCATGCCGAAATGGCGAGTGATGTTCATCAGCAACAGCATCAAGATTGTCGGCTGCTCGTTGATGTTTTTTAACCTGCATCCGCTCGCGGCCTATGCCGTGGTGGGCCTGGGCGCGGCGGCGTATTCGCCGGCGAAATACGGCATCCTCACCGAATATCTGCCGCACCGCTTGCTGGTGGTGGCCAATGGCTGGATCGAAGGCCTCACCGTGGGCGCGATCATTCTGGGCACCGGGCTGGGCGGCTTGTTGATCAGCCCCGGCGTGGCCAACTTCATGCTCGCCCTCGATGTGCCGGTGCTGGAAACAGGCGTGGATACCGCGCCTGAAATGGCCTTGTGCGTGATCGGCGGGCTGTATCTCCTCGCGGCGATTTTCAATCGCTACATCCCCGACACCGGGGTGGATCACAAGCCCTTACACAAAAACCCGCTGTATCTGCTGCAGGACTTCAGCCATTGCGTGAAGCTCTTGTGGCGCGACAAGCTGGGCCAGATCTCGCTGGCCACCACCACCTTGTTCTGGGGCGCGGGCGCCACGCTGCAATTCATCGTCATCAAATGGGCGGAGTCAGCGCTGCGGCTGGATCTCTCCAAAGCCACGCTGCTGCAAGTGGTGGTGGCCCTGGGTATCGCGGGCGGCTCGGTGCTGGCGGCGCGCATGATCACTTTGCGCCGTGCGGTGCAGGTGATTCCGCTGGGGATTGCGATGGGGCTGATCGTGATTGCGATGGTGTTTGTCACCAACATGTGGGTGGCGGTGCCGCTGCTGATTCTGATCGGCGCGCTGGCGGGCTTTTTCGTGGTGCCGATGAATGCACTTCTGCAGCATCGCGGCCATGTGCTGATGGGCGCCGGCCACTCCATCGCGGTGCAGAATTTCAATGAAAATCTCGCCATCCTGGTGATGACCGGCACCTATGCCGCGCTGATCGCGGCGAACTTCTCGGTGCATATCGTGATCGTGCTGTTCGGATTTTTCGTGGCTGGCACGATGTGGCTGATCAAGCGCCGGCATGACGCCAATCAACGGGAATTCGATTCGGTGGCGTTGCTGGATGATTTGAAGCACTAAGGCTGACACGCCGGGCAGATCAGCCCGGCGATCGTCCCACTACGGGGCGCCCCGCTTCATCTACTCCAGCCCCGCCCGCCGCAGTTTTTCCTTCAGCACCGCGATCTGCCGATCGGTTTCCACCGCATGATCAAGCAAGCCCTGCAGGGCGCGGGCGATCGGGTCGTCTTCGTTTTGTGTCACGGCATAGGCGGAGAAGCCCATCTTCTCGGCTTTCTGCTCGCGCTGGAGGGCCGCTTCGCCTTCGATGATGCGCGCCGGGATCCCCACCGCGGTGGCGCCATCGGGCACATCGCGCACCACCACTGCATTTGAGCCAATGCGGGCATCTTGCCCAACGGTGATGGGGCCTAACACCTTGGCGCCCGCGCCGATCACCACCCCGCGCAAAAGCGTGGGGTGACGCTTGCCTTTATTCCATGACGTGCCGCCCAGGGTGACACCGTGATAGAGCGTGCAATCATCGCCAATCTCGGCCGTCTCGCCGATCACCACCCCCATGCCGTGATCGATGAACACCCTTCGGCCGATGGTGGCGCCGGGGTGGATTTCAACGCCCGTCAAAAACCGCCCCACATGCGAGAGCACACGCGAAGGCCATTTCAGCCCCGCGCCCCACAGCCGGTGGGAGAGCCGATGCAGCAGCAAGGCATGCAGCCCCGGATAGCAGGTGAGCACCTCCAAGGTGGAGCGGGCAGCGGGGTCGCGCTCGAAAACGCTGGAGATGTCTTCACGCAGGCGGTTGAACATGAGGAGAATCCGTAAGGCCAACATTAGCCATGAGGCCGATGGTAGAAAAAGGCGTCATGAGGCGTCAATTCAATTATTTCGGCTTTTGCAGCGCCGCCAACAGCCCGCGCAAAATCGCGACTTCTTCTTTTTCCAGCACCGCGCGGGCAAATAGCCGACGCAGGCGCGGGATCAATCGCTTGGGCGAGGCCGGGTCCAGGAAGCCTGAGGCAATCGCGCCCGATTGCAGGTGTTCAATCAACCCTTCGATCTCTTCATGGCTCGCTGACAACCCCGCGCCCGGCGTGGGGGGCGGCAGGCCCGGATCGAGGAGTGCCATGCGCAATTCATACGCCATGATCTGCACCGCCGCGGCCAGATTGAGCGAACGATACGCCGGATTCACCGGCACCATCACCGGAAAATGACACAGCGAAATTTCCTCATTGGAAAGCCCGCTGGTTTCATTGCCGAACACCAGCGCCACTGGCTGGCTTTGCGCCTCGACCGTGAGGCGGGTCGCCGCTTGCCGGGCCCACATCATCGGGGACGACAGCTCGCGCACCCGCGCCGTGAGCGCCGCCACCAGCCGCGTGCCGACCAACGCAGCCGGCAGATCATCAACCACGCGGGCTGCGGCCAAAATATCTTCCGCCCCGGCTGCGCGCGCAGTGGCGACGGGGCTCGGGAAATCCTCCGGGCGCACCAGCACCAGGTGTTTCAAGCCCATGGTTTTCATGGCACGCGCGGCGGCCCCGATATTCCCCGGGTGGCTGGGCCGGGCCAGCACAATCGTTATCTTCTCAAACGCGTCACTCATGCCGGGAGCCTCACGCAGCGCTGATCAGTCACCCGCGCGAGCCACTCTGCCGCGGGGCCCTTGCCCGGAATCACCACCTCCGGCGCGATCTCGAGCAAAGGCTGCAAGACAAACGAGCGTTCATGCATCCGGGGGTGCGGCACGGTGAGCGTTTCGGATTCGATCAACTGATCATCGAATAACAAAATATCGATATCCAACACCCGCGGGCCGTAACGCTCAGCGCGCACGCGCCCGGCGCGGCGCTCTTCTTCAAGCAGCGCAGCCAAGAGCGACTCGGCGCCGAGCGAGGTCTCGATCAGCGCCACGGCATTAATGAAATCCGGTTGCGCAATCACCCCCACCGGCGCGCTGGCATACAGCGAAGAGCGCGCCATAAGCCGCAGCGCAGGGTTGGCGGCAAGCGCCTCCAGGGCCAACAGCACGCGCTGCCGCGGCTCACCCAGATTCGCTCCCAGCCCGATGAAGACCTGATGGGTCCCGTGTGATGCGCTCGTC